>WFOW01000380.1 GCA_015487895.1 Gammaproteobacteria bacterium
CGCCGGGGAGCACCGCCACGGCCGCGACGGCGCCCCCGGCGGCGACGTGCCGTCGGCGGAGCCGACCGTGGCGGCCACGCCGGCACGACCCGCCGCGGGCGCCGTCGCGGCCGTGGCGGTGCTCCCAGGCGCCGCCGCCGCGCGGCTCGCGATGGCTGACCTGGGCGTCGGTGAGCTGGATGCCGGCCTCGGCCATCATCTCGCGCAGGCGCGGCAGCGCGGCCTGGATCGCCTCGCGCGCATCGGGATGCTGCACATGGAAGCTCACGCTCGCCTGCCCGTCCTGGGGCGAGACCGTGAGCCGCACCTCGACGCTGCCGAGGTGCGGGGGATTGAGCCGCAGGGTCGCGTGCTGGCTGCCGCCGCGCCCGGCCATCCACACCACGCGCTCGCCGAGGGCGTCCGGCCAGTCGGGCGCGGCCGTATCGAGCGGAGCGCGCTCGACCTGCTGCGCCGGCACGGTGTCGGCGATCGGGCGCAGCGCCTGCGGCGGCTGGGGCGGGTGCGTCGGGAGATCGGCGCCGCGGGCCGCCGCGGGCGCCGGGGCATCGGTCTGGCCGCCGCCCTCGCGCGCCGCATGCCGCATGCCTTCGGCCGCTGCCAGGACATCCGGCGTGGCCGCCGCGCTTTCCTGGCCGGGTGATGCAGGCGTGGGCAGGGACGCGCTCCCCGCGCCGACGGCCGCCGCCCCGGCGTGCGGGGGACGCGCCGGAACGGGGCCGTTGCGGCCCGCGCGCTCGCCCGCGCCGCGCGCACCCCCTTCCGTCTCCAACGGCACGCTCCCGTGCGCGGGTGCCACGGGCTGTCCAGCGGACGCAGCCGCCACGGCCTGCACCGCGACGAGCGTCGCGGGCGGCGCCGTCGCTCCTGCCCGTGCCGTGCTGGTCCCATTGGCGGCGGCTTCCGTGCCATCCGCGTCCGTGGCCGCCTCCTGCGGCTCCGCGGTCCCGTCGGCGCCCGACAGGGTCAGGACGGGCTGGGGGTTCAAACCGGACTCCGAGGCGGGTGCGGTCGCGCCGGCAGCGCCGTCCAGACGCGCGGCGAGCACCTCGGCGAAGCGCGCACCGCTCGCCTCCCCGCCGCCCTCGGCCGCGCCGGCCGGCGTGGGGCCCGCGCCAGGCGCGCCCGCCGCGGGCGCCTGCGCTTGCGGCTGCACCAGCGGGATCAGGTCGGCGGCAGGGCTCCGGGGCTCGGTCATCCGCACGCCGTCCCTTCCTTCACGCAGCGCTGTGCTCGCGCGCCAGCCGCAGCGCCAGCGCGTCGCTCTCGGCCTGCTCGCGCCGCGCCTCGGCGGCCCGCGCCCGGGCCTCGTGGCCCTCCGCCACCTTCTCCAGCCCCAGGGTGCGGCTGCGGCGCCGCTCCCAGGCGCTCACGGCCACGCGGTACTCGCGCTCGACCTCGGCCACGCGCCGGGCCTGCTCGGCGATGGCCTGGTTGAGGCGCGCGACGAAGGCGCGCTGCTCGTGCAGCGAACGTCCCGAGAGCACGCCGCCGCTGCGCACGCGCATGGCGTACTCGTCGCGGTAGGCGCTGAGCTCCTCGAGCTTGCGGCGCTCGCGCGCCAGCATCCGCCGCCATTCCGCCATCACGCGCGCGGCGCTGCGCTCCTCGAGCGCCGCCAGGCTCGCGATGGACCTCATCCTTCCGGCCGCGTTCATCTCCGCACCTCCCGGGCCGTGCCGGCCCTTCCCGTCCCCTTGCAAGCAGCAACCGTGCCAGCGGCCGCGGCTCCTTGCGCACCCCTGTTAGCGGCGCAAGGACGCCAGCCTGAAGGGCGGCTGGAGGGAACCGTGGCGACGGGGTTCCGTCACCCCTCCGCCGGCGCCAGCAACTCCTTGAGCGCCCGGACGCTCTCGGGGAAGCCGACCCGCTCCTCCTGGGCCTGGCGCAGGAAGGCCAGCAGGCGCGGATGCGCGTCCACCGCCTCGTCGAGCCGCGGGTCGTTGCCGCGCTCGTAGGCGCCGACGCTGATGAGGTCGCGGTTGCGGCGGTAGAGGCTGTAGAGCTCGCGGAAACGCCTTGCCGCCTCCCGGTGCTCCGCATCGGTGATCTCGGTCATGGCGCGGCTGATGGAGGCCTCGACGTCGATGGCCGGGTAGTGGCCGGCCTCGGCCAGCTCGCGCGAGAGCACCACGTGGCCGTCGAGGATGGCGCGCGCGGCGTCGGCCACCGGGTCGTTGGTGTCGTCGCCCTCGGTGAGCACCGTGTAGAAGGCCGTGATGGAGCCGCCGCCCTCGGCGTTGCCCGCACGCTCGACGAGCTGCGGCAGGCGCGCGAAGGCCGAAGGCGGATAGCCCTTGGTCGCCGGCGGCTCGCCGATGGCGAGCCCGATCTCGCGCTGCGCCTGCGCGAAGCGCGTCAGCGAGTCCATGAGCAGCAGCACGTCCAGGCCCTGGTCGCGGAACCACTCGGCGACCGCCGTGGCCACCCAGGCGCCGTGCAGGCGCATCAGCGGCGGGTGGTCGGCGGGCGTGGCGACGACCACGGCGCGGCGCATGCCCTCGGGGCCGAGGATGCCCTCGACGAACTCCTTGACCTCGCGGCCGCGCTCGCCGATGAGCGCCACGACCGTGACGTCGGCGCCGGTGTAGCGGGTCATCATCCCGAGCAGCACGCTCTTGCCCACGCCGCTGCCGGCGAAGAGCCCGAGACGCTGGCCGCGTCCGACCGTGAGCAGCGCGTTGATGGCGCGCACGCCGACGTCCAGGGGCTCGCGGATGGGCGGCCGAGCCATCGGGTTGATGGCGCGGCCCATGAGGGGCACGCGCGCCTCGGCCGCGAGCGGCCCGCGGCCGTCCAGGGGGCGGCCCGCGCCGTCGATCACGCGCCCGAGCAGGCCGCGGCCGGCGGGCACGGTGAGACGGGCGCCCGTGGGCACAACGCGCGCGCCCGGCGTGAGGCCGCGCAGCTCGCCCGTGGGCATCAGGAACAGCCGGTCGCCGGCGAAGCCCACCACCTCCGCCTCGACGGGCGTGCCGTCGCGGCCGACGACCTCGCAGCGCCCGCCCACGGGCGCCTCGCAGCCCACGGCCTCGAGCGTGAGCCCCACCATGCTGTCTCTTATACACATCTCCGAGCCC
>WFOW01000381.1 GCA_015487895.1 Gammaproteobacteria bacterium
GATGTCGAGCTCGAGCAGCTCGAGCGGCCGGCGGGCCCGCCCGCCGCCGGTGCGCGCGGGCTCGGCCACGCTCAGCCCTCGCCGCCGGCCGCCGCTCCGCGCGGCGGCGGCGCATCGCGCCAGGCCTCCAGGAAGGCGAGCAGGTGCGGGCGGCCGTCGGCGCGCAGCGCGTCGGCCACCACCGCCTGCTCGCGCGCGTAGGCCTCGGCGCTCAGCCGCCCGCGCATGAGCTCGTAGCGCAGGTGGATGAGGTAGGTGTTGAGGGCGTCGGTCTCGCAGTAGTCGCGGATCTCGCCGATGCGCCCCTCCTGCCAGGCCTCCCACACGCGGCTGCCGTGCATGCCCATCTTGCCCGGCAGCCCCAGCAGCACGGCCACCTCGTCCAGGGGGGCCGCGGCCCGGCCCTGATAGCCGGCGAGCACGTCCATCAGGTCCGTGTGGCGCTCGTGGTAGCGGCTGAGATAGTTGTTCCAGCGGAAGCTCTGGTCCTCCTCGCCCGTCTCCCAGTAGCGCGGCGCCTGCACGCCGTGCAGCAGCGCGCGGTAGTGCAGCACCGGCAGGTCGAAGCCGCTGCCGTTCCAGGAGACCAGCCGCGGGGTGAAGCGCTCGACGCCGTCGAAGAAGCGCCGCACCAGCTCGGCCTCCTCCGACTCGGGGCTGCCCAGCGACCAGACGCGGAACCACTCGGCGGTGCGCACCGCGACCGAGATGGCGACGATGCGCTGCAGGTGCAGGCGCAGGAACTCCTGGCCGGACTCCTGGCGGCGGAGCTGCTGCATCGCGCGCACCACCGAGGCGTCGTCGAGCCCCTCGAGGCCGTAGAGCCGGCGGCCGGCATCGACGTCCGGCACCGTCTCGATGTCGAAGGCGAGCACGGTCATGGCGCGGATTCTACCAGCGCCTCCCCGCTCAGGCGGGCGGGAAGACCCCGGTCGAGAGGTAGCGGTCGCCGCGGTCGCAGACGATGGTGACGATGACGGCATCCTCGACCTCCGCCGAGAGCCGCAGCGCCGCCGCCACCGCCCCGCCGGAGCTGATGCCGCAGAAGATGCCCTCGCGCGCGGCGAGCAGCCGCGTGGTCTCCTCGGCCTCCTCCTGCGTCACCTCGAGGATGCGGTCGACGCGCGAGGGGTCGTAGATCTTCGGCAGATAGGCCTCGGGCCAGCGGCGGATGCCCGGGATCTGCGCCCCCTCGGCCGGGTGCACGCCGACGATCTGGACGTCGGGACGCCGCTCCTTGAGGTAGCGCGAGGTGCCCATGATGGTCCCCGTGGTCCCCATGGCGCTGACGAAGTGGGTCACACGGCCCTGCGTCTGGCGCCAGATCTCGGGGCCCGTGCCCTCGTAGTGCGCGCGCGGGTTGTCGGGGTTGGAGAACTGGTCCAGCACCTTGCCGCGGCCCTCGGCCTCCATGCGCTTGGCGAGATCGCGCGCGCCCTCCATGCCCTCCTCGCGCGAGACCAGCACGATCTCGGCCCCGAAGGCCCGCATCACCGCGCGCCGCTCCACGCTCATGTGCTCGGGCATGATCAGCACCATGCGGTAGCCGCGCACCGCCGCCGCCATGGCGAGCGCGATGCCGGTGTTGCCGCTGGTGGCCTCGATCAGCGTGTCGCCGGGGCGGATCTCGCCGCGCGCCTCCGCCCCGCGGATCATGCGCATGGCCGGGCGGTCCTTCACGGAGCCGGCCGGGTTGTTGCCCTCGAGCTTGCACAGCACGACGTTGCTCGTGCGGCCCGGCAGGCGCTGCAGGCGCACGAGCGGCGTGTTGCCGATGCACGACTCGATGGTGGGATAGCCCATAGGCGTCAGTTTACCGCCCCGCGGAGCGGCCTGCGACGCGCCCGCGGGGTAGAATGGTGGGCCATGTGTGTGCCGGGAGGCGGGAGACGGGTGACGGGTGACGGGGCAAGACCCTTCCGATTGTGGGAGGGGCTTCCAGCCCCGAAAAGGGCGGAGGAATCGCGGCTAGAAGCCGCTCCCACATTCGTGGGAGTGCACAGGAAACGGGTGACGGGTGACGGGGATCAAAACGTCGCGCCCGAAGGGCGCACCGC
>WFOW01000382.1 GCA_015487895.1 Gammaproteobacteria bacterium
CGCCGGGCTGGTGCTGGCCGAGATCGAGCTCGCGCGCCCGGACGAGCCCTTCGAGCGCCCGCCCTGGGTGGGCGAGGAGGTCTCGCACGATCCGCGCTACTGCAACGTCACGCTGGCGCGCCACCCCTACCGTGAGTGGGGGCGGGCGCAGGGCTAGGGCGGCGGCGCTCGCGGCGGCGCTCGCGGCGCTCGCCGCCTGCCAGGCGCCGCCGCGCGAGGCGATCCGCCTTGCGGTCGCGGGCGGCGTCGCCACCCTCGACCCGCGCTTCGCCACCGACGCGGTCTCGAGCCGCGTGTGCCGGCTCCTCTACGCGCGCCTGGCGGAGGCGGGCGAGGACGGCCGCCCGCGTCCCGCGCTCGCCGAGTGGGAGCGGCTGGATCCCCTCACCTGGCGCTTCCGCCTGCGCGAGGGGCCCGGGCGGCGCTTCCACGACGGCACGCCCCTCACCGCGCGCGACGCCGCCGCCACGTGCCGCTCCGTGCTCGACCCCGCGACCGCCTCGCCACACCGCGGCGGGCTCGCCTTCGTCGCCGCGGTCGAGGCGCTGGATGCGCGCACCGTGGAGTTCCGCCTGCGCCGCCCCGAGCCCCTGCTGCCGGCCTATCTCGGCCTCGGCATCCTGCCGGCGGCGGCCGCGGCCAGCCGCCGCCCGGTGCGGCGGCCGGTGGGCAGCGGCCCCTTCCGCTTCGTGCGCCGCGTGGGCGAGGAGGGCGTGCGGCTCGAGCGCGTGCGCGACGGCCAGCCCTTCGAGATCCTGCGCGTGCGCGACCCCACCGTGCGGGCGCTCAAGCTGGTGCGCGGCGAGGTGGACCTGCTCCAGAACGACCTGCCCCCGGAGCTCGTGCGCTGGCTCGCGGCGCGCCCGGGCCTGCGCGTGCTGCGCGCGCCCGGCACCACCTACGCCTATATCGGCTTCAACCTCGCCGACCCGCTCGCGGGCGACCTGCGCCTGCGCCGGGCGGTGGCGGCGGCCATCGACCGCGCGGCCATCGCGCGGCATCTCTTCGGCGGCGCGGCGCGCCCGGCCGCCGGGCTCTTCCCGCCCGGGCACTGGCTCGGCCTGCCGGGCGCGGCGGGCCCGCGCCACGACCCGGCGCGCGCGCGGCGGCTCGCGGCGGCGCTCACGCGCGCGCGCGGCGCCCCGCCGCGCCTCGAGCACAAGACCTCGAGCGATCCCTTCCGCGTGCGCGTCGCCACCGTGATCGCCGACCAGCTCCGGCGCGCCGGGATCGAGGTCGAGGTGCGCAGCCTCGACTGGGGCACCTTCTACGGCGACGTCAAGGCCGGGCGCTTCCAGATGTACACGCTTGCCTGGGTAGGCCTGTCGACGCCCGACATCTTCCGTTACGCCTTCCACAGCCGCTCGGTGCCGCCGCGCGGGGCCAACCGCGGCCGCTACCGCGACCCGGTCGCCGACCGGCTGATCGAGGCCGCCGAGGCCGCGACGGGCCTCGCCGCCCGCGCGCGGCTCTACCGCCGGCTGCAGCGCCGCCTGCTCGAGACGCTGCCCTACGTGCCGCTGTGGCACGAGGACCACGTGGCCGTGGTGCGCGCCGGCGTCGCGGGCTACCGCCTGCGGCCCGACGGCGCCTACGACGGGCTCGCGGCGGTGCGGCGCGCCGGCACGGCGGCCGCGCGCCGCACCCTGCTCGCGGAGCTCGCGCCGTGGTGAGCGGCCCGCGCTGGATCCACGTCAGCCTCGCCCGGCAGCGGCTCACGCTGCTCGAGGGCGGGCGCGTGCTCGCCGCGTGGCCCGTGTCGACCGCGGCCGCGGGCGCCGGCGAGCGCCGCGGCAGCCTGGGCACGCCGCGCGGCTGGCACGTGGTGCGCGCGCGCATCGGCGCCGGCGCCCCGCTGGGGGCGGTGTTCGTCGCCCGCCGCCCGACCGGCGAGATCTGGACGCCCGAGCTCGCCGCGCGCTTCCCGGGACGCGACTGGGTGCTGACGCGCATCCTGTGGCTCTCGGGCCTCGAGCGGGGGCGCAACCGCCTCGGCGACGTGGATACCATGCGCCGCTTCATCTACATTCACGGCTGTCCCGACAGCGAGCCGGTGGGCGTGCCGCGCTCGCACGGATGCATCCGCATGCGCAACGCCGACGTCGTCGCGCTCTTCGACCGGGTGGCCGCCGGGACGCGGGTGCTCATCGAGCCCTGAGGCCACGACGAGGGAGGATGGAGACATGGCTGCAGGACGGCACCCGATGGAAGCCCTGGAAAATTGATTTTTTCAGGGTTTCCCCGCGGCCAGGGATGGCCGCGGAAGGCCCCATGCACATGGAAGTGCATGACGATGCAGGGAGAAATCAAAATGGCCGCGAAGCACCTTAGCGCTGATCAAGCCGCGCAGCGGATCGATCAGCGGTACCGGATCCTTTCGCTCGACGGCGGCGGCATCCGCGGCGTCATCACCGCGGTGTGGCTCGCGCGCCTGGAGGAGCTGGTTGGCGCGCCGCTGCACCGCTGCTTCGACCTGATCGCGGGGACCTCCACCGGGAGCATCCTCGGCTGCGGCATCGCCAAGGGCGTGCCGGCGCGCGAGATCGTCGAGCTCTACGTCGAGCGCGGCGGCGAGGTCTTCCCGGGCAGGGCGCGGCGCCTGTGGGGGCGCCTCGGGCGGGTATGGGAGGAGGGGCTGTCGATGCCCAGGTACGAGGACGACGGCCTCGCGAAGGTGCTGAAGGCGGTCTTCGGCCGCACCACCTTCGGCGCGCTCAAGGTCAGGCCCGTGCTCGTCACCACCTACGACACGCTCAACCGCCAGGCGCGGGTGCTCAAGAACACGCGCGCGCGCTACCGCGCGCTGCCCGTGTGGGAGGTGTGCAAGGCCTCGGCCTCGGCGCCGACCTACTTCCCGGCGCACGTGATGCGCCTCGGGCGGGCGCGCGTGCCCCTCATCGACGGCGGCGTGGTCGCCAACAACCCCGCGGCCTGCGCCCTGGCGGAGGCCATGCGCATCCAGCGCGAGCGGCCCGCCGGGCGGCGCGTGCCGGTGGAGCGCTTCGTGCTCGCCTCCTTCGGCACGGGGCAGTCGACCCGCCCCATCGACGAGGAGAGCGCGCGCACCTGGGGTGCGGTGGAATGGGCGATGGGCGGCGCCATCATCGACGTGCTCTTCGACGGGGCGTGCGACGCCGTAGACTACATCGTGCGCCACATGCTGCCCGAGGACGGCCATTTCCGCTTCCAGACGCGGCTCGACGAGGCCTTCGACGACATGGACGACGCGAGCCGCACCAACGTCAACGCCCTGGTGGCCGCCGCCGAGCGCCACCTCACGGAGGAGGGCGGCGAGGCGCGCCTGCAGGCGCTCGCCGAGCGCATCGCGCCATGAGGAGGGGCGGGCGCCGGGGCAGGGGAGGCACGCGCGGCGCGTCCCCGCCCGGTGCCGGCCGCCGGCCGCCGCCATGACCGTCGCGCTCGTCCGCAGGCTGCTCGGGGCGCTGCTCACGGCGCTGGCGGTGGTCTGCGTGGTCGCCGTGCTGCTGCGGCTGGTCCCGGGCGACCCCGTGGAGGCCATGCTGGGCGAAGGGGCGGCGGCGGCCGACCGCGCGGCGCTGCGCGCCGCCCTCGGCCTCGACCGCCCTGTCGCCGTGCAGGTCGCCGCCTACCTCGGCGGCGTGCTCCGCCTCGACCTCGGCGAGAGCCTGCACACGGGGCGGCCCGTGGCGGCGCTGCTCGCCGAGCGGCTGCCGGCCACCGCCGAGCTCGCCGCCGCCGGCTGGCTCGTGGCCGTGGCGCTGGCGCTGCCGCTCGGCACGCTCGCGGCGCTGCGGCGCGCGAGCGCCTGGGACCGCCTCGCCACCGGCTTCGCCTCGCTCGGCGTCTCGATCCCGAACTTCTGGCTCGGGCCGCTGCTGATGCTCGCCTTCTCGGTGCACCTGGGGTGGCTGCCCGTGAGCGGGCGCGGCGAGCCGGGGGCGCTGGTGCTGCCCGCCCTCACGCTGGGCACGGCGCTCGCCGCCGTCCTCACGCGCATGGTGCGCGCCAGCCTCCTCGAGTCGCTCGGCGAGGACTACGTGCGTGCGGCGCGCGCCAAGGGGCTCGGCGAGGCGCGCGTGCTGTGGGCGCACGCGATGCGCAACGCCCTGCTGCCCGTCGTGACCGTCATGGGGCTGCAGCTCGGCGGGCTCCTGGCCGGCGCCGTCATCACCGAGACGGTCTTCGCCTGGCCCGGCGTGGGGCTGCTGCTGGTGGAGGCCATCTCGCGGCGCGACTTTCCGGTGGTGCAGGGCTGCGTGCTGCTCATCAGCCTGGGCTACGTCACGGTGAACCTGCTCACGGACCTCGTCTACCTGTGGGCGGACCCGCGCGTGCGGAGCGAAGGATGAGCACGGCCGCGGAGGAAAGGCGGGGGAG
>WFOW01000383.1 GCA_015487895.1 Gammaproteobacteria bacterium
ACGCTTCGTCACCCTCGACCGCCGCGTGCGCCCGGAGCTGGCGCGGGGCGCCGGGCCGGAGCACCTGGTGATCCTCGCCTGAGGGGCCGGCGCGCTCAGCCCGCCTCGCCCTGCACGGTGACGACCAGCGTGCGGCGGTGGGGCGCCGCCCGGTGCTCCCAGAGGTAGATTCCCTGCCAGGTGCCGAGCGCCAGGCACCCGTCCGTGACCGGGACGGTGAGCCCGCTCGCGGTGAGCACGGTGCGCACGTGGGCGGGCATGTCGTCCGGGCCCTCGAGGGTGTGGCGGAAGAGCGGGTCGCCGTCCGGCACCAGCCGCGCCATGAAGGCCTCGAGGTCGCGCCGCACGTCCGGGTCGGCGTTCTCGCACAGCATGAGCGAGGCGCTGGTGTGGCGGCAGAAGACGTGGCACAGGCCCGCGGCCACGCCGGACGCCGCCGCCACCCGGGCCACCTCGCCCGTCACGTCGTAGGTCCCGCGCCCGCGCGTGCGGACCGTGAGCGTGTCCTGGTGGGTGATCATGGCAGCCTGCTTCGCGGTAGGGGTGGACAAGGGGACCGCAGTAAACGGTCAACGGTTGACAGTGAGCCTGTGACGGCTGGCGCCACCCGTTCACTGTCCGTCATCCACCGTCCGCTGTCCACCGTGCACCGTCCACTCCCTCCCGGCGGCCGACCGTTGTAGGCTGGGGGCATGGAAGGCGTGGAGGCGGTGCTGCTCGACCTGAGCGGCGTGCTCTACGTGGGCGACGCCCCGCTCCCGGGCGCGCGCGAGGCGCTCGGGCGGCTGCGCGCGGCGGGCCTTCCCGTGCGCTACGTGACCAACACCTCGCGCAGCACGCGCGCGGACGTGGCGGCGCGGCTTGCGCGCATGGGCTTCGCGGTGGACGAGGCCGAGATCTTCACCGCCCCGCGCGCGGCGCTCGCGCGCATCCGCGCGCGCGGCCTGCGGCCCTTCCTGCTCATCCACCCGGGCCTGCGCCCGGAGTTCGCGGGCGTGCCCACGGAGCCGCCCGATGCGGTGTTCGTCGGCGACGCGGGCGAGGCCTTCACCTACGCCGCCCTCAACCGTGCCTTCCGGCTGCTCGTCGACGGCGCGCCGCTGATCGCCGTGGGGCGCAACCGCTACTTCCGCGAGCCCGACGGGCTCTCGCTCGACGCCGGCCCCTTCGTCGCGGCGCTGGAGCACGCCGCGGGCGTGGAGGCGGAGATCGTGGGCAAGCCGGCGCCGGCCTTCTTCCACGCCGCGTGCGCGGACCTCGGTGTGGCGCCCGCGCGCTGCCTCATGATCGGCGACGACGTGGAGGCGGACGTGCTCGGCGCGCTCGGGGCGGGGCTGCAGGCGCTGCTCGTGCGCACGGGCAAGTGCCGCCCCGGCGACGAGGGGCGGCTGCCGCCGGGCACGCCGGTGGCCGACGACCTCGCCGCCGCCGTGGAGCTCGCGCTCGCCGCGGGGAGCGGGCCGTGAGCGCGGCGCCGGAGCCGGGCGCGGCGCCGGAGGGGCGCGAGGCGGCCGCGGCGGTGCTCGGGGTGGTGGCCGCGCTCGCGCGCGAGCTCGGCGGCGCGCGCGCGGAGCCGACCCTAGACAGCCGCATCGACCGCGACCTCGGCATCGACAGCCTCGGGCGCGTGGAGCTGATGCTGCGGCTCGAGGAGGCGCTCGGCGCCGCCCCGCCGGACGAGGCCCTGCAGGCCGAGACGGTGCGCGACCTCGTGCGCCTGGTGGCGCGCGCGGCGCCCGGGCCCGGAGACGAGGCCGCCGCGGCGGCCGCACCGGCCGCGCCGCCCGCTGCGGGGTCCGGCGCCGGCGCGCCCGTCCGCGCGCGCACCCTCGTCGAGGCGCTCGAGCACCACGCCGCGCGCACGCCCGACCGCGTCCACGTCCACCTCTACGAGACCGACACGCCCCAGCCGATCACCTACGGGGCGCTGCTCGAGGGCGCGCTGCGCCGCGCCGCGGGCCTGCAGGCGCTCGGCGTCGGTCCCGGCGAGACGGTGGCGCTGATGCTCCCCACGGGCCGGGCCTACCTGGAGTGCTTCCTCGGCGCGCTCGCCCTCGGCGCCATCGCCGTGCCGCTCTATCCGCCCGCGCGCGTCTCGCAGCTCGAGGAGCACCTGCGCCGCCACGGGCGCATCCTCGCCAGCAGCGGCGCGCGGGTGCTGGTGACGCTCCCGGAGGCGCGCCGGCTCGCGCGCGTGCTGCGCGCCGCGGCGCCGGCGCTCGAGCGCGTCGTCGCCCCGGAGGCCGTCGCGGCCGATCCCGCGGGCCTGCGCCGGCCGGCGCCGGACGGATCCGCCGTCGCCTTCCTCCAGTACACCTCGGGCAGCACCGGCGACCCCAAGGGCGTGGTGCTCACCCACGCCAACCTGCTGGCCAACATCCGCGCGATGGGGGAGGCCGTGGGGGCCTCGCCCGACGACTGCTTCGTGAGCTGGCTGCCGCTCTACCACGACATGGGGCTGATCGGCGCCTGGCTCGGCAGCCTCTACCACGGCGCCCCGCTCGTGCTCATGCCGCCGCTGCGCTTCATGGCGCGCCCGCGGCGCTGGCTGGAGGCGATCTCGCGCCACCGCGGCACGCTCTCGGCCTCGCCGAACTTCGGCTACGCGCTGTGCGCGACGCGCCTGCGCGAGCGCGACCTGGAAGGCCTCGATCTCTCCTCCTGGCGCTGCGCCTTCAACGGCGCCGAGCCTGTCAGCCCCGCCACGGTCGAGCGCTTCGTCGCGCGCATGCGCCCCTACGGCTTCCGCCCCGAGGCCATGATGCCGGTCTACGGGCTCGCCGAAAGCAGCGTGGGCCTGTGCTTCCCGCCGCCGGGGCGCGGGGTGCGCGTCGACGCCGTGCGGCGCGAGACCTTCGAGCGCGAGCACGTCGCCGCGCCCGCGGCCCCGGACGAGCCCGGGGCGCTGCGCTTCGTCGGCTGCGGCTTCCCGCTGCCCGGCCACCAGGTGCGCATCGTCGGCGCCGAGGGCCGCGAGCTGCCCGAGCGCCACGAGGGCCGCATCCAGTTCCGCGGCCCCTCGGCCACCTCGGGCTACTGGCGCAACCCGGAGGCGACACGGGCGCTGTTCGACGGCGAGTGGCTCGAGACCGGCGACCTGGGCTACCTCGCCGACGGCGAGCTCTTCGTCACGGGGCGGGTCAAGGACCTCATCATCCGCGCCGGGCGCAACCTCTATCCCCAGGAGATCGAGGACGCCGTGCAGGCGCTCGAGGGCGTGCGCCCGGGCGGGGTGGCCGCCTTCGCCGCGCCCGATCCCGAAGGGGGCGGCGAGCGCCTGGTGGTCATGGCCGAGACCACCCTGCGCGAGCCGCAGGCGCGCGCGGGGCTCGAGGCGCGCATCCGCGAGGCCGTCGCCGCCCTCGGCGAGCTGCCGCCGGAGGAGGTGGTGCTGGTGCCGCCGCACGCGGTGCCCAAGACCTCGAGCGGCAAGGTGCGCCGCGGCGCCGCCCGCGCCATGCACCTGGAAGGGCGCGTCCCCGCCTCGGGCGCCCCGCGGCGCGCGCGCCTGGCGTGGATGCGCGCGGCGGCCGCGCTGCGGCTCGCGGCCCGGCGCCTGGACGCGGCGGGCGGGTGGGCGTGGGGCGCGTGGGCCTGGGCGCTGTTCGGCCTCTTCGCCGCGGCGCTGTGGCCCGCGGTGGCGCTGGTGCCGGGGCGTGCCGGGCGCGGTCGCTGGGCGGCGCTGCGCGCGGCGGGCCGCCTCTACGCCCTCCTCGCCGGCATCCCGCTGCGCGTGCGCGGGCTCGAGCACCTCCCGGAGGGCGGCCGCTGCGTGATCGCCGCCAACCACCAGTCCTACGCCGACGCCTTCGTGCTCGTGACGGCCCTGCCGCTGCCGCTGCGCTTCGTCGCCAAGGCGGAGCTGCGCCGCAACCCCTTCGCGCGCCTCTTCCTCGACCGCCTCGGGACGGAGTATGTCGAGCGCTTCCGCCGCGCGCGCGCCGCCGCCGACGCGCGCCGCATCGCCGCCCGCGCGGGGGAGGGCGCGGGCGCGCTGGTGTTCTTCCCCGAGGGGACCTTCTATCCGCAGCCGGGCCTGCTGCCCTTCCGCACCGGCGCCTTCCTCGCCGCCGTCGAGGCGGGCCTGCCGGTGGTGCCGGTGGCGATCCGCGGCACGCGGAGGCTCCTGCGCTCCGGCACCTGGCGCCCGCGCCGCGGGCCCGTGACGGTCACCGTGCTGCCGCCCGTCCACCCCGAGGGCCACGGCCTCGAGGCCGCCGTGCGCCTGCGCGAGCGCGTGCGCGCCGTCCTCGCCGCCCACGTCGGCGAGCCCGACCTCGCCCCACGCGCTTCCCTCGCTCCCTCTGTCTATTCACGGCGTGAATAGATATCATTCATGGCGTGAATAGACACGCAGAGCGCTCAGGGCGCGTGGCCGCGGCGGGTCACTGCCGCGGCCACGCGGCCGGTGGCGGCGGGGCCTGCGCGGATGGTCCGGCGCGCAATCCCTGAGCGGCGCGCGGCGGGCGCCGGGGGCGGCGTGCTGCCGCGGCACGCCGCGGGCCTGCTGGCGCGCAGCCTGCGCGTGATGCCGGTGACGGTCGTCACGGGCGCCCGGCAGACGGGCAAGACCACCCTGGTGGAGAGGCTGGTGCCCGGCCGGCGCCGCATGGTGTCCCTGGATGACCTCGATGCCCTCGAGCTGGCGCGAAACGACCCCGAGGCGCTCCTGGGCGGCGGGCGGCAGCTTACGCTGGACGAGGTGCAGCGGGCGCCCCAGCTCCTCCACGCCGTCAAGCGGCTCGTGGACCGCGACCGTCGCCCCGGGCGCTTCCTGCTCACGGGCTCGGCCAACCTGCTCCTGATGCGGCGCGTGAGCGAGTCCCTGGCAGGTCGCGCCGCCTACCTGACGCTGTGGCCCATGGCCCGCGGCGAGCTGCTGGGCGAGGGCCGGGCAGGCGCCTGGGACCTGCTGCTCCGCGAGCCGCCCCAGGCATGGCCCGACGCCCTCGCCCGGCGCGACGTCCCTCCCGGCGACTGGCGGGACCTCGCCCGCCGGGGCGGCTTCCCGGTGCCGGCCCTGGAGCTGCGCAGCGCCAGCGACAGGCGGCTCTGGTTCGAGGGCTACGTGCGCAGCTACCTCGAGCGCGACCTGCTGGAGCTGTCGGCGGTCGGCTCCTTGCCGGACTTCCGGCGGCTGATGCGTGCGGTCTGCCTGCAGGTGGGGCAGATGCTCAACCAGAGCGCGCTGGGGCGCGCCCTCGGCCTGCCCCAGCCCACGGTCCACCGCTGGCTGAACCTTCTGGAGGCATCCTACCTGCTGGTGCGGCTGCCCGCGTATGCCGCCAACCGCCGCAAGCGCCTCGTACGCTCGCCCAAGATCTACTGGGCGGACACGGGTCTTGCCCTCCACCTCGCTGGAGCCGGCCGGCCCGACGGCCCCCACCTCGAGAACCTGGTGCTGCACGACCTCCTGGTCTGGCGGGACGGGCACGAGGAGCGGGTGGAGCTCGCCTACTGGCGCACCGTCACCGGCGAGGAGGTGGACTTCGTGGTCGAGCGCTCGGGCGCGGCGCTCGCGGTGGAGGTCAAGGCCACGACGCGGCCGCGCCTGCGCGACGCCGCGGGGCTGCTCGCCTTCCGCCGCGAGCACGGCGAGCGCGTCCATGGCGCGCTGCTCCTGCACGGCGGGCGGGAGCTCGCGTGGCTGGCCGAAAGGGTGCTGGCGGCGCCCTGGTGGATGGTGCTGTAGGAGGGGACGGGACGGGGGCGGCGCCGCGGGCCGGCGTGCTCAGGGGCGGCGCAGGCGGCAGAGGAAGAAGCCCTCCCAGAGCCCGTCGGGCAGGATGCGCACCGCGCGGGTGACGGCCTCCGGGAAGGTATTGTCCTCCCAGGCGGCGAGCCCCGGCCGGGTGCGGGGCGCGGGCACGCGCACGGCCTCGACCTCCAGGCCCGGGTGGCGCGCGAGCAGCCAGGAGAGGACGGCCTCGTTCTCCTCGGGGGCGTAGGTGCAGGTGCAGTAGACCAGCACGCCGCCGGGGCGCAGCGAGCGCAGCCCCGCCTCCAGCAGCCGGCGCTGCTTGCGCGCCATCTCCGCGACCTTGCGCGGCGACCAGTGGCGCGAGGTCGCCGCATCGCCGGGCCGGATGCGCGCCTCGGCCGAGCAGGGCGCGTCCACCAGCACGCGGTCGAAGCGGCCCTCGACCCTGCGCCACACGCGCGTGCCGTCGGCGAGGAAGCAGCGCACGCGCCCGGCGGCGCCGTGACGTGCGAGGTTGGCGCGCATGCGGTGGAAGCGCGCGCGCACCGCCTCCACCGCCGAAACCTCCCCGCGCTCTCCCACGCGCTCGGCGAGCAGCAGGGTCTTGCCGCCCGGTGCGGCGCAGAGGTCCAGCACCGCCTCGCCGGGCCGCGGATCCAGCGCCTCCACGGCGGCCACGCTCGAGGGGTTCTGCACGTAGATCAGGCCCTCGGCGGCGGCGCGGCCGTGGGTGAGGCGCCCGCGGTCGGCTGCGGGCACGGTCCACACGCCCTCGAGCCCGGCGACGGGCTCGGGCTCCAGCCCGTCGGTGCGCACGGCGGCCAGCGCCGCCTCCGGCGTGGCGCGCAGGCCGCTCGCGCGGAAGGCCACGCGGGCGGGCGCGGCCTGCGCCGCGAGCGCGCGCGCGGCCTCCTCCGGGCCGAGGGCGCGCGCGAGCCGCTCGGCGAAGCCTTCGGGCCAGCTCCCTTCGGGTGTGGCGTGCACGGAGGCAGGGTAGCAGGAGAGAGACGAGGGGCGGGAGGCGGGAGGCGAGGGGTGGAGCGCCCTTCGGGCGCGGCCGTTCGAGTCTTTCCCGTCTCCCGCAGCCCGTCTCCCGTCAGCTTTCAGTGCGGGAGACGAGGGCCGGTGCGCGCTTCCCGCGCGGCCATATGGTCGGGGCTGGAAGCCCCTTCCGGAGGCGGTCTGCAGCTTGCGGTCCGCGGTTTACAGGGGCCTGTAGACCGTAGCCCGTAACCTGTCATCCGTCTCCCGCGCACTTCCGCTCCCCCTTTCCCTTAGCGCCGTGGTCCGCCGTCGCGGGCCTCGTCCAGCAGCGCGCCGATGGCGCGCAGGGCCTCGGGGCCGTCCCAGTCGATGGCGCCGTAGACGGCGTAGCGGATGCGCCCGCGCGCATCGAGCAGGTAGCTCGTCGGGAAGGCGAAGACCTTCCAGCGCCGCAGCGCCGCCCCGTCGCGGTCCAGCAGGATGGGGAAGCTCACCCGCACCTTCTCGGCGAGGAAGCGCCGCACGGTCGCCTCGTCCTCGGCCATGTTGACGGCCAGGATCTCGAAGGGGCGGCCCGCGAGGCGCCGGTAGAGCCGCTCCATGGAGGGCATCTCGTGCACGCACGGCGGGCACCAGGAGGCCCAGAAGTTCACGAGCACCACGCGGCCGCGCACGTCCGCGAGCGAGCGCCGCCCGCCGCCCAGCAGGGGCAGGTCGAGGGGCGGCGGCTGCGGGTCGCCGCGGTAGGGGCGCAGCATGCGTCCCGCGCGCGAGGGCGGCGGTGCGGGCGCGGCCGCGTCGGCGGCGAGCGGCGGCGGGCGGCGCGGGCGCGCCGTGGCGACGAGCAGCCGGCCGGCGGCATCGAGCATGGCGGGCAGGAGCGAGGCTGCGCGGCGCTCGAGCGCCGTGGCGTCCGGCCGGAAGTGGAAGCGGTCGCGCACGCCCGGCAGCGCCCAGCGCCACACCGTGCTGCCACCCGCCTCCAGATGCCCCACCAGCGCATCCAGCCGCCACCACCAGGGCGAGAGCGCCGGCTGTATGACCACGATTCCGAGATTGGTGGCCCGGGCCACCGGCAGGTAGCGCGCCTCGGCGCCCGGCTCCGGCGTCTCCACGTAGAGGTTGGGGTGCAGCAGCAGGGCGCCGGCGAGGCGCGCGTCGCCCGGCCGGGCGAGCTGCCACAGGCGCGCGCCGGCGAGCGCGAGCGCCGCGCCCTCGCCCGAGGCCACCAGCAGCACGTGGCGCGCGCCGCGCGCGAGCGCCGCCTCGACGAGCGCCTTCACGTCCGTGGCCGGCACCTGGCGCAGCCCGCTCGAGCCGAGCGGCAGGAAGCGCGCCGCGAGCAGGTCCGCCACCCACACCTCCGGTCCGCGCCGGGCGAGCGCCGCGGCGGCGGCGCGCACGCCCTCCGGCAGGCCGCGCTCGCTCGGGAGCCAGAGGTACAGCCGCCCGTCGCCCGGCCGGCCCGGGTGGCGCTCGACCGGCACCTCGGTGTCGGGCGCGACCCGCACCGGGAGCTCCTCCGCCGGTGCCGCCGCGGCGGGCGCGAGCAGGCAGGCGGCGAGCAGCGCGGCGAGCCTGGCGCGGAGTCCACGCATGGCCCGGCGAGCGTATCATGGCGCACCGAGACCGCCGCAAGCTGGAGCCCGCCGTGAACCTTACCGAGCTGCGCTACATCGTCGCCCTCGCCCGCGAGCGCCACTTCGGCCGCGCCGCCGAGGCCTGCTTCGTCACCCAGCCGACCCTGAGCGTCGCCGTGCGCAAGCTCGAGGAGGAGCTCGGCGTGCGCCTGTTCGAGCGCCGCCCGGGCGAGGTCGCGCCGACCGCCGTCGGCGAGCGCGTGGTCGCGCGCGCCCAGCGTATCCTCGAGGAGGTCGAGCGCCTGCGCGCCGAGGCCGAGGCCGGCCGCGACCCGCTGGCCGGGCCGCTGCGCGTGGGCGCCATCTTCACCATCGGCCCCTACCTGATGCCGCGCCTGATCCCGGCGCTGCGCCGGCGGGCCCCGCGCATGCCGCTGCTGCTCGAGGAGGGCTACACCGCCACGCTCGCCGAGCGCCTGCGCGAGGGCGCGCTGGACGTCATCGTGATCTCCGAGCCCTTCTCCCAGCCCGGCGTGGCCACCGCCACGCTCTACGAGGAGCCCTTCGTGGTGGCCGTGCCCGCCGGCCACCGCTGGGTGCGGCGGCGCAGCGTGCGCGCCGCCGAGCTCGCGGGCGAGGAGCTGCTGCTGCTCGGCCCCGGGCACTGCTTCCGCGACCAGGTGCTGGCGCTGTGCCCGGACTGCGGGCGCACCGCCGAGCCGGGCTCGCTCGCCCGCAGCCTGGAGGGCGCCTCGCTCGAGACCATCCGCCACATGGTCGCCTCCGGCGCCGGCGTCACCGTGCTGCCGTGCGGGGCCGCCGAGTTCCCGGCCGGCGAGCGGCGGCTGGTGGCCGTGCGCCCGTTCGCGCGCCCGGCGCCGGCGCGGCGCGTGGCGCTCGCCTGGCGCGAGAGCTTCCCGCGCCCCGAGGCGGTGGCGGCGCTCGCCGAGGCCGCGCGCGCCGCGGCGCCCGCCTGCGCGCGCGGCGTCGCGGGGGCGCGATAATTGGAGACGTCTATCGTCCCTCTAGAAACATTTCATTGGACCTATCGCGCCTGCGCCCCTATCGTGTGCCCCGTCGACGCAAGAGACACGCGAGGAGGCACACGATGAGGAACGAGAACGCCAGCCAGACCATCCGCAACCTGGAGTCCGCCTTCGCGGGCGAGTGCATGGCGCACGTGAAGTACCTGTGGTTCGCGCGCGTCTGCCGCGCCCACGGCGACGAGGAGAGCGCGCGCGTGTTCGAGGAGACGGCCGCGCAGGAGATGCAGCACGCCTTCGGGCACCTCGACCTGCTGCTCCCGGCCGACCGCCTCGACCCGGCGCGCTGCCTGGAGCTCGCCATCGAGGGCGAGACGCACGAGTACACCGACATGTACCCGCGCTTCCGCCACATGGCCGAGGCCGAGGGCGAGGAGGCCGCGGCGCGCGAGTTCGACGAGCAGATCGCCGAGTCGAAGGAGCACGCCGAGCGCTTCCGCGCCACGCTCGAGAAGGCGGCCAAGCGCTTCGCGGCCCTGACGCGGGTCGAGGAGCGCCACGCGCGCCGCTACGAGGAGGCGCTGTCGCGCGTGGCGGGCGCCTGAGCGCGCGGCATCCGAAGCGACGACACGACCATAGAGGAGACGGAACGATGAGCGAGAAGGCGAACGAGGGCTACCGGCGCTGGCAGTGCATCGTCTGCGGCTTCGTCTACGACGAGGCCGCGGGCCTGCCCGAGGAGGGCATCGCGCCCGGCACGCGCTGGGAGGACATCCCGGACGACTGGGCCTGCCCGGACTGCGGGGTGGCCAAGGCCGACTTCGAGATGGTCGAGATCGCGGCGGAGCGCTGAGGATGGCGCGCGAGCCGATCGTGATCCTGGGCACGGGGCTCGCGGGCTACAACACCGCCCGCGAGCTCCGCCGCCTGGAGGCCGGCAAGAGGCTGGCGCTGACGCTGGTCACGCGCGACGACGGGCGCTTCTACTCCAAGCCGGACCTGTCGGTGGCGCTCGCGCGCGGCAAGGCGCCGGACGAGATCCCGCTGGCCGATGCCGGGGAGATGGCGGCGCAGCTCGACGCCACCATCCTCACGCATGCGCCCGTCGCCCGCATCGACCGCGCCGCGCGGAAGGTGGTGCTCGAGGACGGGCGCGGGCTCGCCTACGGCCGGGTCGTGCTGGCGCTGGGCGCCGAGCCGGTGCGCCCGCCGCTCGCGGGCGACGCCGCCGGCGAGGTGCTGAGCGTCAACGACCTCGACGGCTACCGCCGCTTCCGCGAGCGCCTCGACGGCCACGAGCGCGTCGCCATCCTCGGCGCCGGCCTGATCGGCTGCGAGTTCGCCAACGACCTCGCCGCCACCGGCCACCGCGTCACGGTCGCGGACCCCGCTCCCTGGCCGCTCGCGCGCTTCCTGCCGGAGGCGGCCGGGCGGCGCCTGGAGCGCGAGCTCGCGGCCCTCGGCGTGACGTGGCGCTTCGGCGTGACGGCCGAGCGCGTGGACCGCGTGGACGGCGCGCTCGCGCTGCGGCTGTCCGACGGCTCGACGATCGCCGCCGACGTGGCGCTCTCGGCCGTGGGCCTGCGCCCGCGCACGGCGCTCGCGGCGGAGGCGGGGCTCGCGACCGGGCGCGGCATCCTCGTCGACCGCCTGCTGCGCACCTCCGACCCGGCGATCCACGCCCTCGGCGACTGCGCCGAGGTCCTGCCCGAGGGCGCCCCGGGCGAGCCCGGGCGCGAGGGGCTGGTGCTGCCCTTCGTCATGCCGCTGGTGCAGGGGGCGCGGGCGCTGGCGCGCACGCTCGCGGGCGAGCCCACGCCCGTGCGCTATCCGGCGATGCCGGTGGCGGTGAAGACGCCAGCCCATCCGGTGGTGGTGGCGCCTCCGGCGCCGGGCGCCGAGGGCGCGTGGGAGGTCGCCGAGGACGAGGGCGGCGTGCGGGCGCTGTTCCGCGCCCCCGACGGGCGGCTGCTCGGCTTCGCGCTCACCGGGGCGCACGTGAAGGAGCGCCCGGCGCTCGCCCGCGAGCTCCCCCCGCTGCTGCCGTGATGCGCCGGGCGTGGCTCCTGACGCTGGCGCTGGCGCTGGGCGCCGCGCCCGCGGGCGCCGCCGAGCGCGCCCGCAGCCTGGTGCTGTTCGTCGGCGACGGGATGGGCTTCGCGACCGTCGCCGCGGCCCGGGCGCTGGCGGGGCGGCTGCGGGGCGAGCCCGGCGGCGACCGGCCGCTCGCCTTCGAGCGGCTGCCGCACACCGCCATCGTGCGCACCGCCTCGGCCGACGCCCTGGTGCCGGACTCGGCGGCGGCCATGACCGCGCTCATGACCGGCGTGCGCACGCGCAACGGCCTCGTCGCCGTGGGTCCGGAGGTGCGGCGCGGCGACTGCGCGGGCGCCCGCGGACGGGCGCTCCGGACCCTGCTGGAGGCGGCCGAGGCCGCCGGCCTCGCCACGGGCGTCGTCACCACCACGCGCGTGACCCACGCCACCCCGGCCGCCGCCTACGCCCACGCACCCGAGCGCGGCTGGGAGAGCGACGCGGAGCTGCCGGAGGCGGCGCGCCGGGCCGGATGCGCGGACATCGCCCGCCAGCTCGTCGAGCGCCCCCCGGGCGACGGCCTCGAGGTGGTGCTGGGCGGAGGCCGTGCCGCCTTCCTGCCCTGGGACAGGGGCGGCCGCCGCCTGGACGGCCGCGACCTCGTCGCCGCCTGGCGCGCGCGGCATCCGGGCGGCGCCTACGTGACGACGCGCGGGGCGCTCCTCGCCGCGGCGCGCGCGGGCGACGCGCGGCGGGTGCTGGGGCTCTTCGCCCCGGATCACCTGGCCTTCGAGGTGGACCGGCCGGCGGGCCAGCCCTCGCTCGCGGAGATGACGCGGGCGGCGCTGGCGGTGCTCGCGCGCCATCCGCGCGGGCACGTGCTGGTGGTGGAGGCCGGGCGCATCGACCACGGCCACCACGCCGGCGACGCCTTCCGCGCGCTGACCGAGGTCCTCGCCCTCGACGAGGCCGTCGCCGCGGCGCTCGAGGCGGTGCGCTTGGAGCGCACGCTCGTCGTGGTGACCGCCGACCACGCGAGCGCGCTCGCCTTCGCCGGCTGGCCCGCCCGGTCGAGCCCGCTGCTCGGCGAGGCCGTCGAGCTCGGCCCGGACGGGCTGCCCCGGCCGGGGCGCGCCGCGGACGGGCGGCCCTACACCGTGCTCGGCTACGCCACCGGACCGGGGCCGGCCCGCGGCGTGCGGGGGCGGCCCGGCGAGCCGGGCTTCCGGCTCCCCGCGCGGGTGCCGATGGCCCACGGCGCGCACGGCGGCGCCGACGTGCCGCTGTACGCGGGCGGGGCCGGGGCGGCGCGCTTCCACGGCGCCATCGCCCAGGCCGAGGTGCACCGGCTGCTGCGCGCCGCGCTCGGTCTCGACGCCCCGTCCCCTACCAGCGGGCGCTGATCCCGGCCACGACCACGCGCCCGAACATGGGGCGCCCGTCGAAGGTCTCGTAGCGGCGGTCGAGGAGGTTGCTGCCCCGCGCGAAGGCCTCCAGATGCCGGGCGGCGCGGAAGCGGACGGCCGCGTCCACCAGGAACCATGCCGCCAGGGCGGTGGGCCGCCCGCCCATGGCCTGCACCCCTTCGGCCCGCCCTCCGTAGCGGCCGGCCAGATCCACCGTCAGCCGCCCGTCGCCGTAGCGCAGGCCCGCGTTGGCCAGGCGGCGCGGTCCCGAGAAGTCCACGGGCCGGCCTCCCGGACGGCGCTCGACGGCGTTGTACGTGAGGTTGGCGAAGGCGCGCCACCGTGCCGAGAGGGCCGTGTCCAGGGCGAGCTCGAGGCCGCGCGAGCGCACCTCGTCCGCCTGCGGGCGGTATCCGAAGAACGGGGGGAAGCGGCTGCGGTCCATCACGAACTTCGCCTCCCCGCGCAGCCGCAGGTCGAAGGCGCTCAGCCGCAGGTGGGCCCGTCCGCCGGCCAGGCGTCGCCGGAGGCCCACCTCGCCCCCCTGGAGGCGCTCGCCCTCCACCGGCAAGGCGGGATCCCAGGAGGCGACCTCAGAGAGCGCCGGCCAGCGCACCGTGCGGCTCCACAGCGCGTAGAGCTCGGTGCGCGCGTCCGGCCGCACCCGCAGCGCGGCCGAGCCGCTCCACCGCGACGCCGCGCGCGAGAGCCCGTCGCGGCGGGCACCGAGCTCGACCGTGAGACGCTCGGCGGGACGCAGGGCGTACTCGACGAAGAGGCCGGAACGGGTGAGCCGGGTGAGCGGCCGCGGCGTCCCCAGCCGCTCGCGCGCGTAGCTCTCGGTGACCTCGCCGCCTGCCAGCAGCCGCTGGCGTGGCGAGGGCGCCCACGTCCACGTGACCCGGGTCCCCTGCTTGTAGCGGTCCTGGTCCCGCACGGAAGGGTGCATGCGGAGGTTCAGGCGGTAGCGCTCGTCGGCGCGGAACAGGTTCCATTCGATCCGCATCGCCTCCGAGGGCCTCACCCAGCCGGCGAGGTTGAAGGCCGCGAGACGGCGGTCGCGCCGCTCCCGCTCGCCCCGGAAGATCTCGTCCGAGAAGAACTTGCGGCTGGTGACGTACTGGCCGTAGAACGCGAGGCCGCCCGCTCCGTCCCCGTAGGTCACCTTCGCCGCCGGCTTGGTGCGGCGGTAGGAGCGGTCCCCGTAGACCTGGTCCGCCTTCGGTGGCGTGCGCCGCACCCCCGTCAGGTTGTCGGTGCGCAGGTGGTCGAGGCTCGCGAGCCAGGAGACCCGCCCCGCGCGCCCCTCCGCGCCGACCGACGCCATCCGCGTCCCGCGGCTGCCCCCGGCCATGGCGACCTCGCCCCGCGCGCCTTCCCGCTGCGGCCCCCTGCGGGTCCGCACCTCGATCACGGCGTGGTAGCCCCCGAAGCGGGCCGGCAGGGGCGGCCGGTACACCACGATGCGCTCGATCAGCTCGACCGGGGGCAGATGCTCGAACTCGTTCGCCTCGCTCGCCGCGTCGTTCAGCGGCATGCCATCGATCAGGACCAGGACGTTGCGCGCGCTGTCGCGGGGCAGCCCGCGCACCAGCAGCCAGTCCTCGGCGCCCACGTCGCTCGAGCTCTTGACGGTGATGCCGGCACGGCGCGCCAGTGCCGCGAGCACGTCGAACAGGTCGTAGCCGAAGAGCCCGTCCCGGAGCTCCTCGCGCGTGATCACCTCCGCGTTGGGAGGCAGCTCCGCGACCCCTCCCGGCGGAGCCGCCAGCACGGGCTGGCCCGCCAGCGCGAGGCCGGCCATCCAGCCTCCCGCACGGAACGGTCCTCTCCGGTCACCGCTCGCCATGGCTTCCTCCTCCTTATGTAACGATAAACTTAGTAATATTGATTATCATTAGCAAATAAATCCCGAGGGTCAAGCCGGCCCTTCCCGCCCCGGAAGCCGGGACGGTGGAACCTTGGTGAGTGGTGCCTCAGTAGACCAGTTCAGTAGACCGGTGCCGCACCGGGCGGGCGCACCTTGAAGCGCTTGTAGGTCCAGAGATACTGCTCGGGCGCGGCCTCGACGAGGGCGGCGACGGCCGCGTTGAGGGCCGCGGCCGCCTCGACCGGATCTGCGGCGGCGAGCGCGGGCGGTCCCGGCACGAAGCGCAGCCGGTAGCGCCCGCCCGGCAGCCGGAGCGCGCAGCCGACCACGGCGGCGGCCCCGGTGCGCGCGAGCAGCCGCGCCGGCAGCGTCGTCGTCAGCGCCGGCTCGCCGAAGAAGGGCGCGAAGACCCCGCCCGTGCGGGGGGTGTGGTCCGGCAGCATGACGGCCAGCTCGCCCCTGCGGAGGGCCTGGTAGAGCCCCCGCACCCCGGCCGTGCCGACCGGCAGCAGCCGCGCGCCGTGACGCTGCCGCCCGCGGCGCACGTAGCGGTCGACCATCCAGTGCTGGGGATGGTAGAGGCTGGTCATGGGCCAGCGCGCCGAGCACCACAGCCCCACCAGCTCCCAGCTCCCGAGATGCGGCACGAGCAGGAGCGCGCCCCGGCCGGAGGCGAGGGGCTCCGCCAGCGCCTCCTCGCCTTCCACCCCCGCGACATGGCGGGCGAGGGCCGCGGGCGGCAGGCGCCACAGCCCCGGGGCCTCGAGATAGGCGCGCGCGGCGTGGCCGAGGCTCGCGCGCACGACGGCCGCGCGCCGCGCCGTATCGAGCCGGGGCAAGCAGAGCGCCACGTTGCGCTCGGCCACGGCGCGGGCGCGCCGTCCCGCGGCGAGGCCCGCGAGGGCCTCGGCCAGCCGCCAGGCGGCCGCGGGCCGCAGGCGCGCGAGCGTGCCGAGCACGGCCTCGGCGGCGAGCCGTCCCGCCGCCCCGCCGTGGCGCGGCGCCTCAGCCCTCGCGGCCATCGCCGCCGTCCGGCTCCTCAAGCAGGGCGGAGTGGTCGGTGGCAAGGATGCGCCGGGCGCGCGCGGCCTCCGCGGCGGGCACGCGCAGGCGGATCCCTCCGACCGCGATCGCGTACAGCCAGTCGGCCTGGACCAGGTGCTCGTCCGCCACCATGCAGCGTATTCCCTCCGCCTCCAGACGCCCGCGTGCCACCGCAGCCTCTGGCATGGTGTCGAAGGCGGCCACCTCGACCCACTCGATATTGCCCAGCCGCATCGGGAGCTCCTCAGGCGCCTTGCCCCGTGCTGGTGACGCCACGGTGGACATCCGTCACCAAGATCTTGAACGAGCCGCCCATGGGGTGGGATCAGTCCGGCATTCCGACCGCCATCAGCGGCCTGAGCGTGGAGAGCAGGCTGCGGAACAGGCGGGGGTTGTGCCGCTCCTCGGCGGCCAGCAGGGCCTTCATGCGCACGCGCTCGGTGGGGGCGCGGAAGCAGGCCGGGCAGCTTTCGGGGACCACGGGCAGGCCCGCGCGGGCGGCGAAGTCGGCGAGCTGGCGCTCGCGCACGTAGACGAAGGGGCGGATGACGCGCACGTCGCCCGCGTCGTTGACGTAGTGCGCCTTCATGGTGCGCAGGCGCCCGCCGCGGAAGGCGGACATGAGGAAGCTCTCGGCGAGGTCGTCGAGGTGCTGGGCCAGCGCGAGCACGTTGTAGCCCTCCGCGCGCGCCGTGCTGTACATGATCCCGCGCTTCAGGCGCGAGCAGAAGGCGCAGTAGGAATCGTGGCCCATGTGGCGCTCGGCGAGCTCCAGGATCGGCTCGCGGCGGTAGAAGTAGGGCACGCCGAGGGCCTCCATGTAGGGGATGAGCGGCGAGGGGTCGTAGCCGTCGGCCTGGGGGTCGACGGTCACGGCGCCCACCTCGAAGCGCACGGGGGCGTGGCGGCGCAGGTGCAGCAGCACATGCAGGAGCGAGAG
>WFOW01000384.1 GCA_015487895.1 Gammaproteobacteria bacterium
GACGGAGACGGAGCCGAAGGCCGCGCGCCGCAGGCCGCCGCCGGGGCCCGCCGCGCCCGGTGGCGGGCGGCTGACCAAGGCCGACGTGCTGCGCTACCTCAAGGAGCGCCACGCGGCGGCGGAGGCCGCCCCGTCCGCCGGGCCGGAGCGGCCCGCCGAGCCCGCGCCGGCCGCAGGGCCCGCGCCCGGCGGCGCGCCTGCCGCGCCCCCCGAGCCCGCCGCGGAGCCCGCGCCGCCGGCGGGTGGGCGGCGCGAGCGCCGCGAGCCCATGTCGCGCCTGCGCGCGCGCATCGCCGAGCGCATGCTCGAGTCGCAGCGCACCACCGCCACCCTCACCACCTTCAACGAGATCGACATGCATGCGGTGATGGCGCTGCGGCGGCGCCACGGCGAGGCCTTTCGCGAGCGCCACGGCGTGAAGCTCGGGCTGATGTCCTTCTTCGTGAAGGCCTGCGTCGCGGCGCTGCGGCGCCACCCCGTGCTCAACGCCTTCATCGACGGCAGCGACATCGTCTACCACGACTACTACGACATCGGCATCGCGGTGGCCACGCCGCGCGGGCTGGTGGTGCCGGTGCTGCGCGACGCCGACCGCCTCGGGCTCGCCGACATCGAGCGCCGCATCGCCGATTTCGCCGAGCGCGCGCGCGCCGGCACCCTGACTCTCGAGGAGCTCACGGGCGGCACCTTCACCATCACCAACGGCGGCGTCTTCGGATCGCTGCTATCGACGCCCATCCTCAACCCGCCCCAGAGCGGCATCCTCGGCATGCACCGCATCCAGGAGCGCCCCGTCGTGGTGGACGGCGAGATCGTGGTGCGGCCGATGATGTACGTGGCACTGTCCTACGACCACCGCCTCATCGACGGCGCCGACGCGGTGCGCTTCCTCGTCACGGTCAAGGAGCTGATCGAGGCGCCCGAGCGCCTGCTGCTCGACATCTAGGAGGGGCCATGGCCGATTACGACGTCATCGTCATCGGCGGCGGGCCTGCGGGCTACACCGCCGCCATCCGTTGCGCGCAGCTCGGCCTGCGCACCGCCTGCATCGACCGCTGGCGGCGCCCCGACGGCGCGCCCGCCCTCGGCGGCACCTGCCTCAACGCGGGCTGCATCCCCTCCAAGGCCCTGCTCGACTCCTCCGAGCTCTACCGGCTCGCGCGCGAGGAGCTCGCCGAGCACGGCGTGAAGGTGGGCGAGGTGCGGCTCGACCTGCGGCGCATGATGGCGCGCAAGGAGGCGGTGGTGCGGCGCCTGACCGACGGCATCGCCACGCTCTTCGCCGCCAACGGCATCGAGCACCTGCACGGGACGGGGCGGCTCCTCAGCCCCCGGCGCGTGGAGCTCGCCCCGGCCGAGGGGGGCGAGGCGCGCGCGCTCTCCTGCGGGCACGTCATCCTCGCGCCGGGCTCGGAGCCCATCGAGCTCGAGGTCGCGCCCGTCGACGGCGAGCGCGTCGTCGACTCCTCGGGCGCGCTCGCCTTCGCCTCGGTGCCGCGGCGCCTCGGCATCATCGGCGCCGGCGTGATCGGCCTCGAGCTCGGGAGCGTCTGGCGGCGCCTCGGCAGCGAGGAGGTGGTGCTGCTCGAGGCCCAGGAGACCTTCCTGCCCGCCTGCGACCACCGCATCGCCCAGGAGGCCTTCCGGCTGTTCACGGCCCAGGGGCTCGACATCCGGCTCGGCGCGCGCGTGACGGGCACCCGCACCGGCCGGCGCCAGGTCACGGTGCGCTACGAGGACGGCACGGGCGCGCACGAGCTGCGCGTCGACCGCCTGATCGTCGCCGTGGGCCGCCGGCCCGCCACCGAGGGCATCGCCGCCCCGGAGTGCGAGCTGGTGCTCGACGAGCGCGGCGCCGTCCACGTGGATGAGCTGTGCCGCACGAGCCTGCCGGGCGTGTGGGCGATCGGCGACGCGGTCCGCGGGCCGATGCTGGCGCACAAGGGCGCCGAGGAGGGGATCTGCGTCGCCGAGCAGATCGGCGCCGGCCGCACCGAGCCCGTGGACCTCGGGCGGGTGCCGGCCGTGATCTACACCCACCCCGAGATCGCCTGGGTCGGCGCCACCGAGCAGGCGCTCAAGGCCGAGGGGGTGGCCTACCGCGTCGGCACCTTCCCGTTCGCCGCCTCCGGCCGCGCCCAGGCCCTCGGCCAGACCGCGGGCCTGGTCAAGGTCCTGGCCTCGGCCGAGGACGACACCCTGCTCGGGGTCCACGTCATCGGCCCGTGGGCCTCGGAGCTGATCGCCGAGGCGGTGCTGGCGATGGAGTTCGGCGGCTCCAGCGAGGACCTCGCCCGCATCGTGCACGCCCACCCGACCCTGTCGGAGGCCGTGCACGAGGCGGCGATGTCGGTGGAGCGGCGGGCGATCCACCTGTTCGCCCGGCGCGGCTGAGGCCGCGCCGCGCGAGAGGCGGGAAGCGAGAGACGGGGGCGGCAGCGCCTCCCCCGCCGCCGGTCAGGGCCGCAGCCCCTCGATGAAGGAGGCGACGGCCTCCATCTCGGCCTGGCTCATCTTGCGCGCGAGCGTGCGCATCATGGCGCCGGCGTCGTTGGCGCGCGCGCCCGAGGCGAAGGCCTTGAGCTGCTTCAGGGTGTAGGCCGCGTGCTGGCCGGCGAGCGCCGGGAAGCCGGCGGCGGGGTTGCCGCGGCCCGAGGGGCCGTGGCAGGCGGTGCACGCCGGCACGCCCGTCGCCTCGTTGCCGGCGCGCCACACCCGCTCGCCCAGCTCCACCTTGGCCGGATCGGCCTTTCCGGGCTTGACCGCCTGCTTCCGGTAGAAGGCCGCCAGATCGGCCATGTCGGCCTCGCTCAGGGGCGCGGCCATCGGGGCCATGGTCGGGTCCTTGCGCCGGCCCTCCTTGAAGTCCTTGAGCTGCTTGACGATGTAGCCCGCGTGCTGGCCCGCCAGCTTCGGGAACTGCGGAACCATGCTGTTGCCGTCGGGGCCGTGGCAGCCCGCGCAGGCTGCGGCCTTCTCCCGGCCGGCGGCGGGATCGCCGGCCGCGCCGGCACCCGTGCCCGCGAGCAGGGCCACGGCGCCGACCGCAAGGACGAACCCCCTCTTTCTCATCGGATATACTCCTTCGACCGTTCGACCACCGGTGATGGCGCGCGCCGGCGGAACCCGTGGAGCGTCAAGGCCTTACGCGCGCAAAAGAGGGGCCCATTCTATACCAGCAGGACCGTATGGGGTCAACCGCACGGCCCGCCTTCGAGCGCGCGCGCTTCCTCGTCGCCGCGCACGCGCCGGCGCAGCTCCCGCCGGACCGCGGTGCGGAGGTCGCCTTCGCGGGGCGCTCCAACGCCGGCAAGTCCAGCGCGATCAACGCCCTGACGCGGGCGGGCCTCGCGCGCGCCAGCAAGCAGCCGGGGCGCACGCGCCAGATCGTGCTCTTCGCCCTCGACGGCGAGCGGCGGCTGGCCGACCTCCCCGGCTACGGCTACGCGCGCGCCCCGCGCGAGCTGCGCGCCCACTGGGGCCGCTTCCTCGACGAGTACCTGCGCACGCGCGCGAGCCTGCGCGGCCTGGTGCTGGTGATGGACGTGCGCCACCCGCTGCGCGAGGGCGACCGCGCCCTGCTCGCCTGGTGCGCCGAGGCGGGCAGGCCCGTGCACGTGCTGCTCACCAAGGCCGACAAGCTGCGCCGCGGCCCGGCCCTCGAGGCGCTGCGGCGCGTGCGCGAGGCGCTGCCGGCCCTCCACCCGCGGGCGGGCGTGCAGCTCTTCTCCGCCCGCACGCGCCTCGGCGTCGAGGAGGCCCGGGCGGTGCTGGAGGCTTGGCTGGGGGACGGGTGACGGGAGAAACAGGCTACGGGAGACAGGGGGCGTGCCCCACTACAGGCGCGGC
>WFOW01000385.1 GCA_015487895.1 Gammaproteobacteria bacterium
AGGTCCGCGACCACGATGCCGGCGCCGCGCGGCAGGCGCCCGAGCACCGTGCCCCAGGGATCGACGATCATGCTGTCGCCGTGGGTCTCGCGGCCGTCGACGTGGTAGCCGCCCTGCGCGGCGGCGATCACGTGGCACTGGTTCTCCACCGCCCGCGTCCGCACCAGCAGCTCCCAGTGGGCCCGCCCCGTCGCAGCGGTGAAGGCCGACGGCACCGCCAGGATCTCCATCCCGCGGTCCACCATGGCGCGGAACAGCTCCGGAAAGCGCAGGTCGTAGCATACCGCGAGGCCCACGCGCCCGAGCGGCGTCTCGGCCACCACCGGCCCGTCACCGGGCTCGATGGTCTCGGACTCGGTGTAGCGCTCGCCGCTGTCCGGCACCTCCACGTCGAACAGGTGCATCTTGTCGTAGCGCGCCACCGCCTTCCCGTCCGGGCCGTAGAGCAGGCAGGCGGCGCGCACCCGCGCGGGGTCGGCCGTGGCGAGCGGGATGGTCCCGCCCACGAGCCAGATCCCGTGGCGCGCGGCCTGCTGCGAGAGGAAGGCCTGGATCGGCCCCTCGCCTTCGGCCTCGCGCACCGCGAGCTTGTCGCGCTCGCGCGCGCCGAGGAAGGCGAAGTTCTCCGGGAGCACGACCAGGCGCGCGCCCGCCTCCACGGCCTGGGCGACGAGGCGCCCGGCCTCGAGCAGGTTGGCGTCGACGTGCGGCCCGGAGGCCATCTGCACCGCGGCGGCGAGCACGTTCAGCGCCCCTCCACGGCCAGCACCAGCGCCTCGCCCTCCGTGCCCGGAGCGAGCGCCACCGCCTCCGGCTCGACCCCGAGCGCCACCAGCCAGTCGCGCAGCTCGCTCGCCCACAGCAGCCCCGCCTCGCCGCCGGGGTAGCGCAGCACCAGCGAGGCAGCCGGCCCGGCCGCCTCCCACGCGCGCACCGCCGCGCGCACGGGCGCGAGCGAGGCGACGTAGGCCGCGTCGCGGGGGCGGTCCCAGCGCTCCGGGGCGAGCCGCCACTCGCCCGCGGCCGCGGCCGCCGTGCCGAGCCAAGCCCATGCGAGGGCTGCGAAAAAGGCGCGCGTTCCCATGGCGGGCCAGCATAGCACAGGGGCCGGCCGCATCCGCGCTAGCCTTCGTTCTCTCCGTCCTCGCCGCCCGTCCGCTCGAGCACCGGCTTCTCCCAGCTCCCCCGGAGACGGTACTCGTAGCGCGCCACGCCCGCGAGCGGATCGCGCACCGCCTTCTGGAACAGCAGGATGGCCGCGCCGACGGCGGGCCCGCCCAGAAGCGCCCCCGCCAGCGGCAGCCCGCCCGACAGATGCGGCGTCACCCGCACGCGCTGGTCGTAGTCGCGCCGCGCCAGCCCGATGCGCCCGGCGATCTCGATGCGCGCCGTCGGCCCCTCGAGGATCAGGTTGTTGGTGTAGGCGTCCCCCTCCTCGAGCAGGAAGTCCCCCTCGATCACGTCGAAGGCGAGCCCGCGCCCGAAGAGATCCGAGAAGTCGAGGCTGAGGCGCCGCGGCAGCGCCGTGAGGCTGAGCAGCCCGAACAGGCGTCCCGCGCCCGGATCCACCTCGAGCAGCCGCCCCTTGCGGATCACCAGGTGCAGGCGTCCGTCCAGGCGCTCGAGCGCCGGCCGCCACGGGGGCCCGGTCCAGCGTCCGTCGATGTCGGCCCGCAGGTGGCGCGCCTCCAGCCCGCGCGCGTAGCCGAGGCGGGCCAGCGCCGCGCCGACGTCGTCGCTCTCGATGGTGCCCTCGAAGCGCGTCGTCTGCCGCCCGCCCCGCTCGACCCAGACGCCGCTGCCGCGCAGCGTGAAGACGTCGGCCGTGACCTCCAGCCGGCGGATCGCGAGCCCCTCGGCCGCGGGCTCCGTCACCACGCGCCATCGGCCCAGGACGCGCCCGCCATAGCGGAAGTCGTCGATCACGACATCGAGCGCCGGCACCCCGCGCGGCGAGAGGGCCTCCCCCTGCCCGCGCCGTGCCTCCTCCCTGGCCTCGGGCTGCGGCGCCAGCCGCAGGCGCGCGAGGCGCGCACGCACCGGACCGCCCCCACGCCCCGGAAGCCGCACCGCTCCCTCCACCCGCGGCGAGCGCACCACCACGCTCCAGGCGCCCGTGTCCGGCTCGCGCCTGCCGGCGAGCTCCACCGAGGGCCACTCGCGCCCCAGGAAGCGCACCCGCCGGGCCTCCACCAGCACGCGCCGCAGGGCGGCCGCGGGCGTGCCGCCGTCCCCGGGCGCGACGCGTGCCGGCGCGCCGAGCAGGGCCCGCCAGCCGTCGAGGTCCAGGAAGGCCGTCCCGCCCGCGAGCAGCAGACCGGGGCTCACGGGTGGCCGTGCCGGCACGTCGCCGCCGAGGCGCAGCTCGCCGGCGGGGCGCCCCTCGGGATCGCGCACGTGGCCCGCGAGGCGGGCGCCATAGCGGAAGCGAGCCGACTCCACGGCTCCGCCGCGCAGGGTGAGCGCCAGCCACGAGGGTACGGCCTCGCCCGCGGCCTTGCCGAGGGGCGCCGGCAGCGCGACCGTCACGCCACGCAGGTCCGAGCGCAGCACGAGCTCGGCCGGCGCGCCGCCGCGCGGCAGCAGCGCTTCCAGAGCCCAGGCGGCGCCGCCGCTGACGAAGCGCGGCGGCGTGCGGCCAGCGAGCCGGCCGAGCACGGCCACCGGCAGCCGGGCCTGCGCCTCGAGGCGCGTGGCGCCGCCGGCCGGCCGCAGGCGCAGCCGCACCGGCCGGCCGAGGAGGCGCCCCTCGAGGCGCTCGCTCGCGAGCCCCGCGGGGCTGAAGGCGACACGGCCGTGCACGCGGGTGAGCGCGACGCCACGGTCCAGGTCGCGCAGCACCGCCCCGCGCACCCGCACCGTGCCCCGGTACTCGCGCCGCAGCCGTGCCCGGGCGATACGGCCGAGGGGCAGGCGCAGGGACAGCCCCAGCCCCAGCGGCCCCTCGCCCTCGACACGCCGTAGCCAGCGCGTGTAGCCCGCCCCGGCGAGCCCCGTCGCCCGCAGGAAGGCGATGCCGTCGCCGACGCTGCCGGCCGCCCGCCCCTCGAGCTCGAGCACGGCGTGGCGGCCGAGCTCCGCGATGGCGATGCGCAGATCCGAGACCTCGGCCCCCAGGACACGGCCGCGGAGCACCGTGGCGTCGAGCCGCGCCTGGCTGAAGGTCACCTCGCCCGCCGCCCCCTCGAGGCGCGGCCAGCCGCGCGCGTACTCGAGCGCCGCGTCCTCGAGGGCGAAGCGCACCAGGAAGCGCCCCTCCGTGCCGCGGAAGGGAAAGCGCGCCATGGGACCGCGCAGGATCATGGCCCCCTCGGGCGCGCGTCCGCCGCGCACGGCATGGTCCAGCCACGCGACCACGGGCGGGGGAATCACGGCCACCGGCAGGTAGCGCGACGTGCGGCCGGCATCGCGGGCGCGGAAGCGCGCGGCGAGGTCCACGCTCACGTTCGCGCGCCGCGCGGGCACCCCTCCCGTCACCACGCCGGCCACCTCGCCGGCGAGGTCGTCGTTCTCCACCCGCAGGCGCGGCAGCTCCACCCGCCAGCGGTCGGCGTCGAGACGCGCGTGCAGCTCCCCGTCCAAGCGGCGGGCCGCCAGCGGCCAGCGGAAGACCCGCGGCAGATGCAGCGTCACGTCGCGGGCGGCGAGCGCCACGCGCGCCGCGCGCTCGCTCGCCTCGAGCCGCAGGTCGAGGCCCTCGAACCCGGGCCGGCGGCCGTCCGGCGCGACGGCAAGGTCCTGGCCCTCCGCCGCGAGGGCGAGGCGCCAGCCCCCTGCGCCGGCGTGCGCCACCAGCGCCAGCCGGCGCAGCAGCCCGCGCGGCGCCGCGCGCGCGAGCAGCTCGCGCCCCTCGGCCGGCAGCACCGCGGCCGCGACGGCGGCGGCGTCCTCGGCGCGCAGCGTGCGGGCGGCGGCACGCACCCGCGCCACGACGTCGTCGGCCCCGCGGCGCACCTCCAGCGCGAGCTCCGCCGGCGGTGCCGCCGCGCCGCCCGCGCCCGCGAGCCGCTGGAAGTCGGCCACCGCCAGCCGCCAGCCGTCGGCGAGACGCCGCCAGTCGAAGCGCCCCCACGCGCGCGCGGCGGCCAGCGGCGGCCGTTCCCCCAGGGCGAGCTCGAAGCCCGCGAGCTCGGCGCGGCCCGCGAGCCGCGCGAGCCGTCCGCCTTCGACCCGGGCCCACAGGGTGGCTCGGGCCAGGCCCGCGAGGCGCACCCCGCCCGGGAGCGCGCCGCGCACCAGGGGGTGCCCGAGCCGCAGGTCCTCGACCGCGAGGTAGTAGAGGCCGTCGGGGCTCCCGGCGGCGGCCCGCTCCAAGGGCAGGCGCGCGGCGAGCCGCAGGCGGCGGCCGAGCGCCTCCGGCAGCTCGGTGGCGGCCGCGAGCTCGACGGCCCCGCCGCGCACGACGAGGCGCAGCCGCGCGCGGTCGAGCAGCACGGGCGCCAGACCTTCCTGGTGGTAGACGAGCCGCACCTCGTCGAGAACGATGCCGCCGCGGGCCGCCGCCAGGATGCGCCCGAGCACGGCGCCCGCGGGGCCACGGCGCTCGCGCGCGCGCATCCCCAGCACGCGCATGCGCCCGTCGGCGTCGCGCGCCACGGCGAGCGCCGTGCCCTCGGCCTCGACCCGTGCGGCCACCGCCTGCCCCGCCGTGAGGCTGCGCCAGAGGTCGAGCGCCACGCGCACGCGGCGCACCTCCAGCCACGGTGTGCCGCGCCCGGGGTCGAGGACGCGCACACCCTCCAGGGTGAGCTGCGGATGCAGGCCGCGCCAGCCGCCCTCCACGCGCCCGATGCGCACCGGCATCCCGACGCCACGGCTCGCCCAGACCTCGAGCTCGGGGCGGTAGCGCTCGGCGAGCGGCAGCAGCAGCCGCGCCATGCTCACCGCCACCGCGGCCGCGACCGCCACGGCGGCCGTCGCATACCAGCAGCCGCGCAGCAGGCGGCCCAAGGGCCCCGATCCGCGATGGCGGTGGTGCGGCCCTGTGGCGGCCTGGGCGGAGGCGCCGGCGCGCTGCTCGCTCATGCCCGCCCGCCCCTACATCAGGACCACGTCGAACTGCTCCTGGGTGTAGAGCGCCTCGACCTGGAGCTTGATGGGGCGGCCAATGAAGGCCTCGAGCTCGGCCACGCTCGCCGACTCCTCGTCGAGCAGGCGGTCGACCACCTCCTGCGAGGCCAGCACCAGGAAGCTGCGCGCGTCGTACTGGCGCGCCTCGCGGATGATCTCGCGGAAGATCTCGTAGCAGACGGTCTCGGCGGTCTTCACCGAGCCGCGCCCGCCGCAGGTCGGGCACGGCTCGCACAGCACGTGCTCGAGGCTCTCGCGCGTGCGCTTGCGCGTCATCTGCACCAGCCCGAGGCTGGAGACCTCGCTCACGTGGCTCTTGGCGTGGTCCTTCTCCAGGC
>WFOW01000386.1 GCA_015487895.1 Gammaproteobacteria bacterium
GCGGGCACCCGACGCCTGGCCCAGGCGGTGGCCGAGAGCCCGGCCTTCTCCATCGCCGGCGGCGGCGACACGCTGGCGGCGATCGCCAAGTTCGGCGTCGCCGACCGCATCTCCTATATCTCGACCGGCGGCGGTGCCTTCCTCGAGTTCCTCGAGGGCAAGAAGCTGCCGGCCGTGGCGGTGCTGGAGGAGCGCGCGGCCGGGCGCGGCGCCTGAGGTCCGGGCCGGCGGCGAGCGCACACATGCTGCGGCGCACCAAGATCATCGCCACGCTGGGGCCCGCCACGGACGATCCCGCCGTCCTGGACGAGATGATCCAGGCCGGCGTGGACGTGGTGCGCGTCAACTTCTCCCACGGCGGCGCAGAGGACCACGTGCGCCGCGCCGAGACGGTGCGCAACCGCGCCCGCGCCCACGGGCGCCAGATCGGGGTCATCGCCGACCTGCAGGGGCCCAAGATCCGCATCGAGGGCTTCCGCGACGGGGCGGTCACCCTGCGCGAGGGGGCGCGCTTCGTGCTCGACGCCTCGCTCGGGCCCAGGGACGGCAGCGAGGAGCGTGTCGGCATCACCTACAAGGATCTGCCGGGCGACGTCGAGCGCGGCGACACCCTGCTCCTCGACGACGGCCGCATCGTGCTGTGGGTGGACGAGGTGGTCGGCCACGAGATCGTCTGCCGCGTGGTGGTCGGCGGCGAGCTCAGCGACAGCAAGGGCATCAACCGCCAGGGCGGGGGGCTGTCGGCCAAGGCCATCACCGAGAAGGACCGCGCCGACATCCGCGTCGCCGCCGAGATGCAGGCCGACTACCTCGCGGTCTCCTTCCCCCGCAACGCCGAGGACGTGCAGGAGGCGCGCGAGCTCTTCCGCGCCGCCGGGGGCGAGGGCGGCATCATCGCCAAGATCGAGCGCGCCGAGGCGATGGAGGCCATCGAGGACATCATCCGCACCGCCGACGCGGTCATGATCGCGCGCGGCGACCTCGGGGTGGAGATCGGCGACGCCGAGCTGCCGGGCGTGCAGAAGCGCATCATCCGCCTGGCCCGCTCGATGGACAAGATCGCCATCACCGCCACGCAGATGATGCAGTCCATGGTCGAGAGCCAGATCCCGACGCGGGCCGAGGTCTTCGACGTCGCCAACGCCGTGCTCGACGGCACCGACGCCGTCATGCTCTCGGCCGAGACCGCCACGGGGCGCTACCCGGCGAAGGCGGTCGCCGCCATGGACCGCATCTGCCGCGGCGCCGAGCGCCAGGCCGACAGCGTCGCCGTCGAGCGGCGCAGCCCGGTGCGCTTCCAGCGCGTGGACGAGGCCATCGCCAAGGCCTCGATCTACACCGCCAACCACCTGGGCGTGAAGGCCATCGCGGCGCTCACCGAGTCCGGGGCGACGGCGCTGTGGATGTCGCGCGTGACCTCGGGCATCCCCATCTACGCCATGACGCGCCACGTCGCCACGCGGCGCAAGGTGACGCTCTACCGCGGGGTCTACCCCGTCAGCTTCGACGTCACCACCACCGACCACGCCACCGTCAACCGCGAGATCGTCGACGAGCTCGTGCGCCGCGGCGCGGTGCGCGACGGCGACCTCGTCATCATCACCAAGGGCGACCTCTCGGGCGTGGCCGGCGGCACCAATGCCATGAAGATCGTGCGGGTAGGAGAGCTCATCGGCCCCGCGACCTGAGCGGCGCTTCGGTTACAATCGGGCATCCCGCGGGGCGCCCGCGGCGCCGGGTCCGCCGGGCGGGCGCCGGAGGAGACGAGACGCAACGCGACGCGAGAACGAGGAGAAGGCTATGGCGCTCATCACCCTTCGACAGCTGCTGGATCACGCCGCCGAGCACGGCTACGGCGTGCCGGCCTTCAACGTCAACAACATGGAGCAGATGCACGCGATCATGGAGGCGGCCGACGAGACCGACAGCCCCGTGATCGTCCAGGCCTCGGCGGGCGCGCGCAAGTACGCGGGGCCCTCCTTCCTGAAGTACCTCATCGTGGCCGCCATCGAGCAGTGGCCGCACATCCCGGTCGTCATGCACCAGGACCACGGCGCCTCGCCGGCCGTGTGCCAGCGCTCCATCCAGCTCGGCTTCAGCTCCGTGATGATGGACGGCTCGCTCATGGAGGACCAGAAGACCCCGTCGACCTACGAGTACAATGTCGAGGTCACGCGCCGCGTGGTGGACATGGCGCACGCCTGCGGCGTCTCGGTCGAGGGCGAACTCGGCTGCCTCGGCTCGCTCGAGACGGGCAAGGCGGGCGAGGAGGACGGCGTCGGCGCCGAGGGCACGCTCTCGCACGACCAGCTCCTCACCGACCCCGACCAGGCGGCCGACTTCGTCAAGCAGACCAAGGTCGACGCGCTGGCCATCGCCATCGGCACCAGCCACGGCGCCTACAAGTTCAGCAAGCCCCCCACGGGCGAGGTGCTGCGCATCGACCGCGTCAAGGAGATCCACGCCCGCATCCCGGACACGCACCTGGTGATGCACGGCTCCTCCTCGGTGCCGCAGGAGTGGCTGCAGATCATCCACGAGTTCGGCGGCGACATCGGCGAGACCTACGGCGTTCCCGTCGAGGAGATCGTCGAGGGCATCAAGCACGGCGTGCGCAAGGTCAACATCGACACCGACCTGCGGCTCGCCGCCACCGGCGCCATCCGCAAGAACCTGGCGGAGAACCCGAAGAACTTCGACCCGCGCAAGTACCTCACCGCGGCCAAGAACGCGATGAAGGAGATCTGCAAGGCGCGCTACGAGGCCTTCGGCACCGCCGGCAACGCCTCCAAGATCAAGCCCATCCCCATGGAGGAGATGTGGAAGCGCTACGCGAGCGGCGAGCTCGACCCGCGCATCAACTGACGCCGGGATCCCGGCTCGTGCCGGGCCGCGAAGGGGCGGGGCGACCCGCCCCTTCTTTTTGCGCCGCCCGGCGGGACGCCGGGCGGCGCGAGACGGGAGACGGGTTGCGGGAGACGGGTTGCGGGAGACGGGAGACGGGAAAGATCGAAAGGCCGCGCGCGAAGCGCGCACCAACCCTCGTCTCCCGACCCCCGCCTCCCGCCACTCTCGATTGTGGAAGGGGCTTCCAGCCCCGACCCAATGGCCGCGCGCGGAGCGCGCACCAACCCTCGCCTCCCGATTCCCGCCTCTCGTCACCTTCCCTTTGCGTTGAATCATAAATGCATGCTTATGGAGTCGGCATCAGGAATCGATTGGAATTCATCGTTGCCGGCCGCCAGAATGGGCGCGCATGTCCTGACGGCCTGAAAGGAGGCTCGCGATGCCGCTGGTGCACATGGCCGACATGCTGGCCCACGCCCACCGGCACCGCTACGCGGTGGGCGCCTTCGACCTCGTGGAGCTTTCCTTCCTGGAGGCGATCGTCGCCGGCGCGGAGGCCTGCGAGGCGCCGGTGATCCTGAGCCTGGCCGAGTCGCACTTCGAGCACTACGACTTCGAGCTCGCCATGGCGGCGACGGTGGCGGCGGCGCGCCGCGCGCGCGTGCCGGTGGCCATCCACCTCGATCACGGCGCCAGCCTGGAGTCGGCGGTGCGCGGCATCGCCCTCGGCTGCAACGGGGTCATGGTCGACGCCTCCCACGAGCCCTTCGAGGAGAACGTCCGCCGCACCCGCGAGGTGGTGGAGATGGCGCACGCCTGCGGCGTGCCGGTCGAGGGCGAGCTCGGATACGTGGCGGGGGTCGAGGGCGAGGACGCCGAGAGGCACCCGGGCGAGGTGGTCTACACCTCGCCCGAGCAGGCCGTCGAGTACGTGCGCAGGACGGGAGTGGACTTCCTGGCCGTCTCCATCGGCACGGTGCACGGCAGGCTGCGCGGCGAGCCCCGGCTCGACCTCGAGCGCCTCGCCGCCATCGACGAGGCCCTCGGCATGCCGCTCGTGATCCACGGCGGCACGGGCCTGACCGATGCGCAGTTCCGCGCGATCATCGAGCGCGGCGTCACCAAGATCAACTACTACACCGCGCTCGCCGACGCCGCGGCGGACTCCATCCGCGCGCGGGCGGCGGCCGATCCGCGCGCGGGCTACACGGCGCTCACGCGCGACGTGCGCGCCGCCATCCGTGCGGAGGTCGAGCGCTGCACGCGCCTGTGGGGCGCGGCCGGGCGCGCGGGCGAGGTGCTGGGCGAGGCGCGGCCCTGGGCCGAGGTCGAGCACGTGATCCTGTGGAACAGCGAGGTCGACGAGGCGCGCGCGGCCGCGGCCAAGGAGGAGGGCCGCGAGCGCCTGGCGCGCATCCCGGGCGTGCGCCACGTGCGCACCGGCACCGCGATCGATGCCGACGCCCGTTACCGCCACTGCTGGCTGATCGGCTTCGCCTCGGCGGCGGCGCGCGACCACTACCGCACCCATCCCGAGCACGTGGCCTACGCCGACGGCGTCTTCCGCCCCATCGCGCCGGACCGGGTGCGGGTGGACTATGCGCTCGACTGACGTCGAGCGAGAGGCGAGAGGCGAGGGGCGGGAGACGAGCCGGATCAAATGGCTGCGCCCGCAGGGCGCACCACCCCTCGCCTCTCGCACCTTTCCTCTCGTCTCCGTTGCCGCGCCCTCGGGGGCGGGGCGTGGGTCGGCTGACCGGGAAGCCGCACGTGACGTGAACATGGACAAGCGGGGGAGCGAGATGAGCGAGAGTGCACCCGAGGTGCTCTACGAGAGCGAGCTCAGGAGCCTGCCGCTGGTGCACCGCGGCAAGGTGCGGGACATCTACGCCGTCGGCGACGAGGCGCTGCTGATCGTCACCACCGACCGCCTCTCGGCCTTCGACGTGGTGCTGCCGACGCCCATCCCGGGCAAGGGGCGGGTGCTGACGGCGCTGTCGGAGTTCTGGTTCGAGCGCATGGCGGATCTCGTGCCCGGGCACCTGGCCGGCATCCCGCTCGAGGAGGCGCTTCCGGACGCGGCCGAGCGCGCGCGCGTCGCCGGCCGTGCCATGGTGGTGCGGCGCCTGAGGCCGCTGCCGGTGGAGGCCATCGTGCGCGGCTACCTCATCGGCTCCGGATGGAAGGACTACCGGCGCACGGGCGCGGTGTGCGGCATCCGCCTGCCGGAGGGCCTGCGCCTCGCCGACCGGCTGCCGGAGCCCATCTACACTCCATCGACCAAGGCCGCCGTCGGCGAGCACGACGAGAACATCGACTTCGAGCGCACCGTCGGGCTGCTCGGCCGCGAGCTCGCCGGGCGCGTGCGCGAGCTCAGCCTCGAGATCTACCGGCGCGCGGCGGCGTATGCGGCCGAGCGCGGCATCATCATCGCCGACACCAAGTTCGAGTTCGGCCTCGACGAGGCGGGCACGCTCTATCTCATCGACGAGGTCCTCACGCCCGACTCCTCGCGCTTCTGGCCCGCGGATGCGTGGCGCCCGGGCGAGAGCCCGCCGAGCTTCGACAAGCAGTACGTGCGCGACTGGCTCGAGGCGAGCGGCTGGGACAAGCGCCCGCCGGGACCCGAGCTGCCCGCCGACGTGGTGCGCCGCACGGCCGAGAAGTACCGCGAGGCCTACCGGCGCCTGACCGGGCGCGAGCTCGGCTGAGCGCCATGGACGATCCCGTCCTGCGGCGCCTGCTGGCGGGCTTCCGTGCCTTCCATGCCCGCCACTGCGAGCGCGAGGCCGAGAGCTGGGAGCGCCTGGTGCGCGAGGGCCAGCGCCCCGAGGTGCTCGTGATCGGCTGCAGCGATTCGCGGGTCGACCCGGCGCTGCTCCTGGACGCGCGCCCGGGCGAGCTCTTCGTCGTGCGCAACGTCGCCGCGCTCGTGCCGCCGCACGCCCCCGACGGCGCCGAGCACGGCACCGCCGCGGCGATCGAGTTCGCCGTGCGCGTGCTCGGCGTGCGCCACGTGCTGGTGCTCGGCCACGGCCGCTGCGCGGGCATCGCGGCCGCGCGCGAGGGGGTTCCGGACGGCTGCGGCGACTATCTCGCCCCCTGGACCCGGATCGTCGCCGACGCCGTCGCCGGCCTCGAGGACCCCGCCGAGCGCGAGCGTGCCGGCGTACGCCGCTCGCTCGAGAACCTGCGCAGCTACCCCTGGGTGCGCGAGGCCGAGGCGGCGGGCCGGCTCGCCGTCCACGGCTGGCGCTTCGACCTGGAGCGCGGACGGCTCGAGGGATACGATGAGGCCGCGGGCGGCTTCCGTCCGCTCGCCCCCTGACACCGCGGCCGGCGTCCGCGGCCGGCCGGGCCCGTGTCCGGCGAAAGGAGCGCCGTGGAGATCCACGAGTTCTTCTTCAACCTGATGGTGATGCTGCTCACCGCCCGCGTGCTCGCCGAGCTCGCGGTGCGGATGCGCTCGCCCGCCGTCATCGGCGAGCTGCTCGCCGGCGTGCTGCTCGGGCCGAGCCTGCTCGGCTGGATCGAGCCGGTCGAGGCCATCCGCCTGCTCGCCGAGATCGGCATCATCCTCCTGCTGTTCGAGGTCGGCCTCGAGACGGACGTCATGCGCCTGGTGCGCACCGGGGCGCGCTCGGTCGTGGTGGCGCTCGGCGGCTTCGTGCTGCCTTTCCTGTTCGGCTACGGCGTGGCGCGCTGGCTCTTCGGCCTGGAGCTGCTGCCCAGCCTGTTCATCGGCGGCACGCTCACGGCCACCAGCATCGGCATCACGGTGCGCGTGCTCACCGACCTCGGCCGCCACCGCGCCGAGGAGGGGCAGGTGGTGCTGGGGGCGGCGGTGCTCGACGACGTCCTCGGCGTGGTGCTGCTCGCGCTGCTCTACGAGTTCTCCACCGGCGGCGGCGTGAGCTTCGCCAACGCCGGCAAGGTGCTGGTCTTCGTCGGCGCCTTCTTCGTGATCGCGCCGGTGGCGGCCAAGCTCATGGCCGTGATCATCCAGCGCTTCGAGGCGACGACCCAGATCCCGGGCCTGATCCCGACGGCCATCGTCTCGCTGGTGCTCTTCTTCGCGTGGCTGGCGCACGCGGTCGGGGCGCCGGAGCTGCTGGGCGGCTTCGCCGCGGGGCTCGCGCTGTCGCGGCGCTTCTTCCTGCCCTTCGGCATCGCCGTGCGGGCCGAGTCGGGTTTCGCCGAGCGCATCGAGCAGCAGATGCGCCCCATCGTCCATCTGTTCACGCCCATCTTCTTCGTCATGGTGGGGCTGTCGCTGAACCTGCGCGTGATCGACTGGGGCTCGCCCTTCATCTGGGCCTTCTCCCTCAGCCTGCTCGCGGTGGCCATCCTCGGCAAGATGGCCGCGGCCTTCGTCATCGGCGTGCCCATGGCGGCGCGCTGGGCGGTGGGCATGGCCATGGTCCCGCGCGGGGAGGTGGGCCTGATCTTCGCCGAGCTCGGGCGCACCTCGGGCATCCTCGACGCCCAGCTCTACGCCGGCATGGTGATCGTCATCGCGCTCACGACCCTGCTGCCGCCCTTCGCGCTCAAGTGGTTCTACGGCAGCCGCTTCGCGCGCGGGCTCGTGTCGGCCTGAGGACCGCCGGTCCTTGCGCTTGAGGCGCCCGCCCGCCGCCCGCATCTGAAAGGGGCTTCGCGCGCCCCGCCGCGCGGAGCGGATCCCCGGGGCGCTTCCGGGCACGGTGGCACGCGCGGCCGACGGCGATGGGAGGGCACGCCTTCGCACAGCTCCTGGCCCTGCTGGGCACGGCGGTGGCCGTGCTGGCGGCCTTCCGCGCGCTGCGCCTGCCCGCCGTGCTCGGATACCTGCTGGTCGGCGTGCTGGTCGGCCCCCACGGCCTCGGGTGGCTGCCCGACACCGAGCTCACCCGCACCCTGGCCGAACTCGGCGTGGTCTTCCTGCTGTTCACGGTCGGGCTCGAGTTCTCCCTTCCGGAGCTGCTCGCGCAGAGCCGCGCCACGGCGGCGCTCGGGGCGCTGCAGATCCTCCTCACCGCCGCGCTGGGGGCGGCGGCGGCGGCGGCCCTCGGCCTGCCCTGGGGCCTCGCCGCCGTGCTCGGCGGCGCCGCCGCCATGTCCTCGACCGCCATCGTCGTGCGCCAGCTCGGCGAGCGCCTGGAGCTGGCGAGCCGCCACGGGCGCGCCGCCGTCGCTGTGCTGCTGCTGCAGGATCTGGCAACACTCCCCTTCCTCGTGCTCGCCTCGCGCCTCGGCGGCACCGGCACGGCCGCCGGGGCGGACCTCGTGCAGGCGCTGGCCGTGGCGCCGCTGGTGGTCGCGGGGCTCTACCTCGGCGGGCGCTGGCTGGCGCAGCCCTTCCTCGCCTGGGTCGGCGGCCGCGGCGCGGGCGAGCTCTTCATGCTGGCGGCCATGCTCGTCGTCATCGCCGCGGCCGGTCTCGCCGGGCAGGCGGGGCTGAGCGCGCCGCTCGGCGCCTTCGTGGCCGGCATGGTGCTGGGCGAGACCGAGTTCCGCCACCAGATCGAGGAGGACATCCGTCCCTTCCGCGACGTGCTGCTCGGCCTGTTCTTCGCCACCATCGGCATGCTGGTCGATCCCCGGGCGGTGCTGGCGCAGGCCGGCCCCGTGCTGGCGCTCGCCGCGGCCCTCGTCGCGGGCAAGGGCCTGCTGGTGCTGCTGCTGGGCCGCCTCGTGGGGCAGGACTGGGGCGTGGCGCTGCGCACGGCCCTGTGCCTGGCGCACGCCGGCGAGTTCGGGCTCCTGCTCGCCTCCGAGACC
>WFOW01000387.1 GCA_015487895.1 Gammaproteobacteria bacterium
GCCGGCGAAGATGTGCGAGAAGCCGTGCGCGAAGCGGTTCCACTCGGGATAGGGGACGACGGCCACCTCGTGCCGCACCTCCTCGAGGATCTCCGCGATGCGCGCCCCGCGCGCCGGGTCGTATTCGGCGTGCAGCCGCAGGTCGAAGAGGGCGAACTCGAGCTGGCGCACCGTCTGCATGGCGGCATGGAAGTTGCGCGCCGCGCGCATGCGCCGGTAGAGCGCGTCGGGCAGCGGCTCGCCCGTGCGCCAGTGGCGCGCGATCAGGTCCAGCACCGGCCGCTCCCAGGCGAAGCCCTCGAGGAACTGCGAGGGGAGCTCGACCGCGTCCCACTCGACGCCGTTGATGCCGGCCACGCTCGGGCAGTCGACGCGCGTGAGCATGTGGTGCAGCCCGTGGCCGTACTCGTGGAACAGGGTCAGCACCTCCTCGTGCGTGAACAGCGCCGGCGCCTCGGCCGTGGGCGGCGAGAGGTTGCAGGTGAGGTAGGCGACGGGCCAGTCCTCGGGCGTGCGGTTGCGGCACTCGTCCATCCACGCGCCGCCGCGCTTGTGGGGGCGGGCGTAGAGGTCGAGATAGAAGCCGCCGCGCACGGCGCCGTCCTCGTCCACCAGCTCGTAGAAGCGCACGTCCGGGTGCCAGACGTCGACGCCCTCGCGCGGGCGCACGCGCACGCCGAACAGCCGCTCGGTCAGCGCGAACAGCCCCTCGAGCACGCGCCCGACCGGGAAGTAGGGCCGGAGGTCCTCGTCCGAGAGCCCGAAGCGCTCCTCGCGCAGGCGCTCGGCGTAGTAGGCCACGTCCCAGGCCTCGAGCCGCTCGAGCCCGTCGCGCGCGCGCGCGTAGCCCTCGAGCTCGGCGAACTCGCGGCGGGCCGCCGGCACGGCGTGGCGGGCGAGCTCCTCCAGGAAGCCGCGCACCTCGTCCACCGAGCGCGCCATGCGCGTGGCGAGCGCATACTCGGCATAGTTTGCGAAGCCGAGCAGCCGCGCCTGCTCGTGGCGCAGCGCGAGGATGCGCTCCATGAGGGGGCCGTTGTCCCAGCGCCCGGCGAAGGGGCCGCGGTCGGAGGCGCGCGTGACGTAGGCCTCGTAGGCCTCGCGGCGCAGGGCGCGGTCGCGCGCGTGGCACATGACGGCCAGGTAGAGCGGCAGCTCGAGGTTGAGCAGCCACCCGTCGAGGCCCTCCCGCTCGGCCGCCTGGCGGGCCATGGCGAGCGCCGTCTCCGGCAGGCCCGCCAGCGCCGCGGGGTCGGTGACGTGGCGCTTCCAGGCCTGGGTGGCGTCGAGCAGGTTCTGCTCGAAGCGCGCCTCGAGCTCGGCGCGCTCGCGCGCGATCTCGCGGTAGCGCGCCTTCTCGGCCGCGGGCAGCTCCACGCCGGCGAGCCGGAAGTCGCGGAGCGCGAGCTCCACCGCACGCCGCCGCGCCGCGTCGAGGCGCGCGAAATCCGGCGCCTGCGCGAGCGCCCGGTAGGCGGCGTAGAGCGCCTCGTTCTGGGCGAGCTCGGTGTGGTAGTCGCTGAGCCTGGGCAGGCAGGCGTTGTAGGCCGCGCGCAGGGGCTCGCTGTCGCGCACCGCGTGCAGGTGGCGCACCACAGACCACACGCGCCCGAGCCGCTCCTCCATGCGCTCGAGCGGCTCGCCCACCGCCTCCCACGCGGGCGCGCCGGCGGCCGCGGCGGTGATCTCGGCCAGCCGCGCGCGGTTCTCCGCGAGCACCGCGTCGACCGCGGGCTCGACGTGCTCGGGCCGCACCCGCGAGAAGGCGGGCAGGCCGTCGGTGGCGAGCAGCGGGTTCTCCAGCGAGGCGGCCGGTCGGGCCATGGGCATGCCCTCCTTGCGCGAGGGCCGTAAGATAGCACAGGGCCTTCCTTCCCCGGCGCCCGGCAGGTCAGGCACATGGCGATCCGGCCCTTCGGCGGCGTGTGGCCGCGCATCGCGCCCGACGCCTGGGTGGACGAGACCGCGCTCGTCGTCGGCGACGTCGAGATCGGCCCCCAGAGCTCGCTGTGGCCCATGGTGGTGGCGCGCGGCGACGTCCACCGCATCCGCATCGGCGCGCGCACCAACGTGCAGGACGGCTCGGTGCTGCATGTCACCCACGCCGGCGAGCGCACCGGCGCCGGCCATCCGCTCGAGATCGGCGACGAGGTCACTGTGGGGCACCGCGTGGTGCTGCACGGCTGCACCGTGGGCGACCGCTGCCTCATCGGCATGGGCGCGGTGGTGATGGACGGCGCCGAGGTCGGGCCCGAGAGCATCGTCGCCGCCGGCGCCCTGGTGCCGCCCGGCCGCCGCCTCGAGGGCGGCTGGCTGTGGGTGGGCAGCCCCGTCGAGCGCCGCCGCCCGCTGCGCCCCGACGAGCGCGAGTGGCTCGCCTACTCCGCCGCGCACTACGTCGCGCTCGCACGCCGCCACGCCGGCGCTTGAGCGCACGGAACTGCGTTGCCGGTCACAAACGCGCCGCCCGCGCGGCGCTAGCATGGGCCCGCGCCTTGGGGAAGCATCGGCGTGCGGGGGGCGGACACCGGAGGAGGAATGCGCATGGCAATGGAGGTCTTCGTCGGCAACCTGCCCCTCGAGACCACGGCCCACGACCTGCGCGGGCTCGTCGGCCACACCGAGCAGCCGGTCTACTTCCGCATCGTGCGCAAGCGCGCGCGCAGCGGCGAGATCATCTGCTACGGCGTGGCCTCGGCGCCGAGCGAGGAGATGGGGCGGCGGCTGATCGAGCGGCTCTCGCGCATGGAGCTCGGCGGCCGCAGGCTGGTCGCGCGCGAGTACGTGCGCCGCAACTACGGCAACGAGCGCCGCGCCGTGGACTGGCGCTCGCGCCCCTGGCACGGGCCGGAGCGCCGCCGCGGCGAGCGCCGCGCAACCTGAGTGGGAGCGTGCGGTGAACGGTGTACGGTGGACGGCGGAACTGCCGGCCGTTCACCGTGAACGCCTCAGGCGGCGCGCAGGGCCTCGATGACGGGGCGCGTGTCGGGGCGCACGCCCCGCCACAGGTGGAAGGACTCCGCGGCCTGCTCGACCAGCATCCCGAGGCCGTCGACCGCGCGCGCGGCGCCGTGCGCGCGCGCCCAGGCGACGAAGGGCGTCTCGCCGCGCGCGCCGTAGGCGAGGTCGTAGCACACGGTCCCCGGGCGGATGACCTCCGGCGGCAGCGGCGGCACCTCGCCCGAGAGGCTCGCGGCGGTGGCGTTGATCACCAGGTCGAAGGTGCGCCCGGCGAGCGCATCGAGGCCGCAGGCGGTCACGGAGCCGAGGTCGGCGAAGGCCGCGGCCAGGTGCTCGGCGCGCGGCACGGTGCGGTTGGCGACCGTGACCCACGCCGGGCGCTCGGCGAGCAGGGCGCCCAGGATGCCGCGCGCGGCGCCGCCGGCGCCGACGACGAGGATGCGGGCGCCGGCGAGCCGCAGCCCGAGGTTGTCGCGCAGGTCGCGCACGAGGCCCACGCCGTCGGTGTTGTCGCCGTAGCGGCTGCCGTCGGCGTTGAGCACCAGCGTGTTGACCGCGCCGGCGCGCTCGGCGCGGGCGCTGCGCGTGTCGGCGAGCGCCCAGGCCTCCTCCTTGAAGGGCACGGTCACGTTGAGCCCCTTGCCCCCGGCGGCGTGGAACTCGGCCACCGCCTCCGGGAAGCGCCCGCGCTCGACCAGGATCGCCTCGTAGGCCATGTCCTGGCCGGTCTGCTGCGCGAACATGGCGTGGATGCGCGGCGACTTGCTGTGGGCGATGGGGTTTCCCATCACCGCGTAGCGGTCCGTCGGGGTCATGCGCTCAGGCGCCGTCCTCGGCGAGCCAGGCGGCGACGCGGGGGGCGAAGTAGGTGAGGACGGCGTCGGCGCCGGCGCGCTTGAAGCACAGCAGCGCCTCCAGCACGCAGGCGCGCTCGTCGAGCCAGCCGCGCGCGGCGGCCGCGGCCAGCATGGCGTACTCGCCGCTCACCTGGTAGGCGAAGGTGGGCACGCCGAAGCGCTCCTTCACCCGGCGCACCACGTCGAGGTAGGGCATGCCGGGCTTGACCATGACCATGTCGGCGCCCTCGGCGAGGTCGAGCGCCACCTCGTGCAGGGCCTCGTCGCCGTTGGCCGGGTCCATCTGGTAGGTCTCCTTGCCCGCCCCGCCGAGGTTGGCGGCCGAGCCCACGGCCTCGCGGAAGGGGCCGTAGAAGCTCGAGGCGTACTTGGCCGAGTAGGCGAGGATGCGCGTCTCGCGCAGGCCCGCGGCCTCCAGCGCCTCGCGGATGGCGCCCACGCGCCCGTCCATCATGTCCGAGGGCGCCACCACGTCGGCGCCGGCCTCGGCGTGCGAGAGCGCCTGGCGCACCAGCGCCTCCACGGTCTCGTCGTTCAGCACGCGCCCCTCGTCGTCGACGATCCCGTCCTGGCCGTGGGTGGTGAAGGGGTCGAGCGCCACGTCCGTGATCACGCCGAGCTCCGGGAAGGCGGCCTTGAGGGCGCGCACGGCGCGCTGGGCGATGCCGTCCGGGTTCCAGGCCTCGCGCCCGTCGGGGCTCTTGCGCTCCTGGGGCGTGACCGGGAACAGCGCCACGGCCGGGATGCCGAGCGCCACGGCGCGCTCGGCCTCGCGCAGGAGCTCGTCCACGCTCAGGCGCTCCACGCCCGGCATCGAGCCCACGGGCTCGCGGCGGCCCTCGCCGTCGAGCACGAAGACGGGCCAGATGAGGTCGTCGGCCGTCAGGCGGTGCTCGCGCACCAGCCGCCGCGAGAAGGCGTCGGCGCGCAGCCTGCGCATGCGGGTGCGCGGATAGGGTCCTCGGATCGTCCCGCTCATGAGCCGGAAAGGGCGGTCGGCGCGCCACGGCGGCGCGCAGGCATTATCCTTGCCCCGCGCCCTCCTTTTCCACCTCCACGGGCAGCCCAGCGAGCCGCCACTCCGGCAGCCCGCCCTCGAGCCGGCGCGCGGGGATGCCCCGCTCGCGCAGCCGCCCCGCCGCCTCCCAGGCCAGCACGCAGTAGGGGCCGCGGCAGTAGGCCACCACCTCGCGGTCCCGCGGCAGCTCGCCGAGCCTGCGCTCGAGCTCCTCGAGCGGGATGTTCACCGCGCCCGGCAGGTGGCCCGCGGCGTACTCCTCGGGCGGGCGCACGTCCAGCACCGTGACCTCGCCGCGGCGGATGCGCTCGAGCAGGTCGCTGGCCGGGACCGGCTCCAGGGTGTCGCGGGCGGCGAGATAGGCCTCCACGATGCGGTCCACCTCGGCCAGGTGCCGCCGTGCCACCTCCCGCAGCGCCGCCAACAGGGCCACCACGTCGTCGTCGGCCAGCCGGTAACGCACGTGCTGCCCGGCCCGCCGGCTCGCGACGAGCCCCGCCTGCTTGAGCTGCTGCAGGTGCTGGGAGGCGTTGGCCACGCTCAGGCCCGCCGCGCGCGCGAGCGACTCCACCGTGCGCTCGCCCTGGGCCAGGAACTCGAGCAGCTCCAAGCGGTTGGGGTGCGCCAGGGCCTTCGCCACGCGGGCGAACTGCTCGAGCAGCGCGCGCTTCGCCTGGCTTGACGGCTCCGGGGCGGGCGCTTTATTTTCTTGCGACATTCAAGCAATCGATTGAACAAATGACAATACAAATTCTACCTGATGGAGCGCCAATGTGCGAGGGCGGTCCCAGCGGCCGGGGCGCGGTGCGGGTGCGGGCGATGGGCCCGGGGGAGGCAC
>WFOW01000388.1 GCA_015487895.1 Gammaproteobacteria bacterium
GCCCGCCCGCGCGCCCCGGCGCCGCCGGACCGCTGCGACACCGTCGGCTGAGCGCTCAAGGATCGAACCGAAGGGCCGAAAGGACTGACCAAGGCACAGGGAGCCCGCACGGAGGTGCAGCCATGAGCCGAGCCCGCTCCGCAACCCTTCCCGCGCGCCATCCCCGCCTGCTGCCCCTGCTCGCCGCGGCGCTGCTGGCCGCCGCGGTCACGGGCCTGCCGCCGGCGCGCGCGGCCGCCGCCGGTCCCGAGCAGCTTGTGCGCGACATCACGGCGCAGGTGCGCGAGGCCCTCGCCCGCGAGGCCGACCGCGTCGCCGCGGACCCGGCCGTGGTGCACCGCATCGTCGAGGCGCACGTGCTGCCGCACGTGGACTTCGAGCGCATGTCGCGGCTGGTGCTGGGCAAGCACTGGCGGCGCGCCACGCCGGAGCAGCGACGGCGCTTCGTGGAGGGCTTCCGCGCGCTGCTCGTGCGCACCTACAGCACCGCGCTGGCGGATGCGGTGGAGATCGAGATCGACTTCCTGCCCGCGCGGCCCGGGCCCGGGCCCGGCGAGGTCGAGGTGCGCACCGAGATCCGCCAGCCCGGAGGGCTCGCGATCCCCGTGAGCTACCGCTTCCACCGCGCCGCCGACGGGCGCTGGAAGGCCTACGACATGAGCATCGACGGGGTGAGCCTGGTCGGCACCTACCGCTCGAGCTTCGCCGCCGAGATCGAGCGCGCCGGCCTCGAGGCCCTCATCCGCCGCCTTGCCGAGCGCGCCGGCGCCGCGCACAATCCGGGCCCCGTGGCCGCGCGGCGCTGAGGCCCGCGGCCGCCCGCGCCGGCTCCCGGCGCGGTGGACCGCAGGCCCGCGCCGGACATGGCCCGCATCGCCGAGCTCCTCGCCCGCCACCTCGCGCTGCTGACGCTCGCCGCGGCGGTCGCGGCCTATCTGCACCCGCCGCTGTTCCTGCCCTTCGGCCACGTCTTCCTGTGGCTGTTCGCGGCCACCATGCTCGCGCTCGGGCTGGTGCTGGAGCCGGCCGAGGCGCGCGCGGTGGCGCGCGAGCCCCGCGCCGTCGCCCTCGGCGTGCTCGCGCAGTTCACGGTGATGCCGGCGGCGGGCTACGCCGTGGCGCGGCTCGGGGGCTTCCCGCCGGAGCTCGCCCTCGGCTTCGTCATCGTCGGCGCCGCGCCGGGCGCCATGGCGAGCAACGTGATCGTCTATCTCGCCGGCGGCGCCACGGCCTACTCGGTGGCCATGACCACGGTGGCGACCTTCCTCTCGCCGCTGGCGACCCCGGCGCTGGTGGAATGGCTGGGCGGCGCCTTCCTGCCCGTGCCCTTCTGGTCGATGATGGGCACCGTCCTGTGGACCGTGGTGCTGCCGCTCGCCGCCGGCATGGCCCTGCAGCGGCGCCTCGGCCCGCGCCTCGACGCGGCCCGCGCGCTGGCCCCCGGGGTCGCCGCGCTCGCCATCGTCGTCATCTGCGCCTACGCCGTGGCCGCGAACCAGGCGCGCATCGCCGCCGCGGGTCCCGCGGTCTTCGGCGCCGTCGTCGCCCTCAACGCGGCGGGCTACGCGGCCGGGTGGGGCCTGGGCCGGCTCTTCCGCTTCGACCGCCGCCGGCGCCTGGCGCTCGCAATCGAGATCGGGATGCAGAACGCCGGCCTCGGCGTGGCGCTCGCGCTCGCCCACTTCGGGCCCGCCACCGCGCTTCCCGGGGCGCTGTTCGCGGTCTGGTGCGTGCTGACGGGCGCGGCGGCGACGGCGGTGCTGCGCCGGCGCGGAGCGGCACCGGCGGTGCCCCCGGCCTGAGCGCCGGCCCCCTGACGCGCCGCGTCGCATGGCCGACGCCGGAGGTCCGCCCGCCGGCGGCCGCCTGCCGCCCTTGCCTTGCGCCGCTCGCGCAAGCCTTTGATCCCGCATGCAGCCCACCGGCTGGCACCACCCTTGCAGCACAACGGGTGCACGGACGCGGCATCGGCTAAAGGTTCCGGCGGACCTGCCGATGACAAGGGCGAGGGAGCGATGGCGACCCCTGCCGGACGTACCGGCGATGGATCAAAGGGGAGGCCCGGGAGGGAGCGCGTTGGGATGCCATGAGAAGCCCGCCGTGTCCGGGATTCCTACGGCACCCCACAGCTCCCAGCGGTAGACGACGCGGTTCCACCGCGCGGTCCGCCCGGCAGGTCGCCGTCCGGCCCCGAGTTTCTGGACTCCTCCGGCGCCGCAAAGCGCGAGCCTTGGCCCTGCCGCCCCCCGGCAGGGCTTTCTTTTTTTCAGCCGCCAGATGTCAGGTGTCGGATGCCGGATAGCGGCCCACGGGGAACGGGAAACGGTAGACGGTGCGGGCACGAACCGAGCGGGGCATCCGTTCACCGTACACCGTAGACCGCGAACCGTAACCCGGGGACGTCAGCACTGCTCCCACGGGAGGCCGTGGAAGCGCCAGCCGGCGACGGTGCTGCGGTGGTGGTGCTCGTCGAGCGGCCCCTCGAAGCCGCCCTCGACCACGTAGACCTCGGGGAAGCCGTCCTCGAGCAGGGCCATGCCGGCCTCGACCGAGCGCTTGCCGCTGCGGCAGATGAGCAGCACCGGCGGGCACTCGCCCACGGGGCAGCTCAGCCCTCCGAGCAGGAGCTTGCGCACCTCGCGCACGAAGTTGGGGTTGATCTTCCAGTCCGGCTCGTCGATCCAGGCGATGTGCACGGCGCCGACCGGATGGCCGACGAAGAGGTATTCCATGGTGGAGCGGACGTCGATGAGCACCGCGGCGGGGTTGGACTGCAGCAGCGCCCAGGCGTCCGGCGGGCTGATGTGCCGGAGGCGAGCGCGGGGATCCCGTGCGGCCATGGCGCCTCCCTTCCGCGCGGCGGGCGCAGGGCCCGGGAGCACAGCCTAGCGCAGCGGGCGCGGCGTTAGAATGGCCGCATGGAGATGCCCACGCAGGCCCCCGGGCCCGCGGCCGCCGCGCCGGTGCCCCCGCCGCGGCGGCTGCGGCACCTCGCCGGGCGCGCCATCGCCGACTTCCGCATGATCCGCGAGGGCGACCGCGTGCTGCTCGGGCTCTCGGGCGGCAAGGACTCGCTCTCGCTCCTGCACGTGCTGCTGCACCTCCAGCGCCACGCGCCCGTGCGCTTCGAGGTCGGCGCCGTGACCGTCGACCCCCAGGCCGACGGCTACGACCCCTCGCCGCTCGTTCCCTACATGGAGGCGCTCGGCGTGCCCTACTTCTAC
>WFOW01000389.1 GCA_015487895.1 Gammaproteobacteria bacterium
GAGACCGAGCGAGCCCGTCACCCCGTAGAGGAGGGAGATGCCGTAGAGGAGCATGCCGGAGGCCAGCGCCCCCAGCACGAAATACTTCATGGCCGACTCCGAGGCCTCGAGCGAGTCGCGGCGCAGCGCCACCATGGCATAGAGCGAGAGCGCCAGCAGCTCGAGCCCCAGGTAGAGCGTGAGCAGGCTGCCCGCCGAGATCAGGACCATCATGCCGAGGACGCCGAACAGCCCCAGGGCGAAGTACTCGCCGCGCTCCAGCCCCCTGCCCTGCAGGTAGCCGCGCGCGTAGGCGAAGGCCGCCACCGTGAGGCCGAGGACGAAGAGCTTGAGGAGGTCGGCGAGCTCGTCGCGCAGGAACGCGCCGTCGAAAAGGCTCACCGGCACCGCGCTGCGGTCGCGCAGCAGCAGCCACAGCGCCCCGAGGAGCGAGAGCTGCGCCAGCAGGTAGGCGACCGTGATGCGCCCGCGCCCGGCATAGACGTCGGCCACCAGCACCACGCAGGCCATCGCCGCCAGCCAGATCTCGGGAAGCATCGGCGCCAGCTCCGTCAGCGTGCTCGGCATGGCTCGGTCCTCTCCCGCGGCCTCAGGGGCGCACCGCCAGCATCTGGATCTTGGAGGTGGTCGCCTGCTGCACCAGGTTCTCCACCGAGGCGTGCATGACCTCCGTCAAGGGGTCGGGCCACACGCCCACCGCCACCACCGCGACCGCCAGCGCCCCCAGCACCACGTACTCGCGTGCGTTCAGGTCCCGGAGCGCGGCGACGCGCTCGTTCGCCACCGGCCCGAAGATCACCCGCTTCACCAGCCAGAGGGTGTAGGCGGCCCCCAGGATCAGTGTGGTCGCCGCCAGGGCCGAGAACCACGGGTTGGCCTTGAAGCTCGCCAGGATCACCATGAACTCGCCCACGAAGCCGGAGGTTCCGGGCAGGCCGGCATTGGCCATCGCGAAGAGGACCGCGAAGGCGGCGAAGGCCGGCATGCTGTTGACCACGCCGCCGTAGTCGCGGATGAGGCGCGTGTGCATACGGTCGTAGAGCACGCCCACGCAGAGGAAGAGCGCTCCCGAGACGAAGCCGTGCGAGATCATCTGCACCAGGCCGCCCTCGATGCCCAGCGCTGCCCCCTGCAGGCCCTCGCCGCGCTCGGCGATGGTGTAGAGGATGAAGAAGCCGAGCGTCACCAGCCCCATGTGGGCGATGGACGAGTAGGCGATCAGCTTCTTCATGTCCTCCTGCACCAGCGCCACGAAGCCGATGTAGACCACCGCCACGAGCGAGAGCAGGATCATGAGCCAGTCGAGGGCCGCGCTCGCGTCCGGCGTGATGGGCAGGCTGAAGCGCAGAAAGCCGTAGGCCCCGATCTTGAGCATGATGGCGGCGAGGATGACCGACCCCCCCGTGGGCGCCTCCACGTGCGCGTCCGGCAGCCAGGTGTGCACCGGCCACATGGGCACCTTGACGGCGAAGGCGACCAGGAAGGCGAGGAAGATCAGAAGCTGCTCGCGCATGCCGAGCGGCACCTGGTGGTAGTCCAGGATCGAGAAGCTGCCGGACTTGTGGTAGAGGTAGACCAGCGCCACCAGCATCAGCACCGATCCGAGGAAGGTGTAGAGGAAGAACTTGATGGTGGCGTAGACGCGCCGCGGGCCGCCCCACATGCCGATCACCAGGAACATGGGGATCAGCATGCCCTCCCAGAAGACGTAGAACAGGGCGGCATCGAGCGCCGAGAACACGCCCACCATGAGGCCTTCCATTATGAGGAAGGCTGCCATGTACTGGGCGGGGCGCTCGCGGATCGCCTCCCAGCCGGCGATCACCACCAGCACCGTGGCGAAGGTGGTGAGCAGGATCAGCGGCATCGAGATCCCGTCCACCCCCAGGTGGTAATAGATGTCGAAGGTCGGGATCCAGGGCACCCGCTCCTCGAACTGCATCAGCGCCGTGTCCCGGTCGAAGCCCGTGAAGAGCGGGATGCTGAGCGCGAAGGTGAGGAGCGCGAAGGCGAGCGCGATGCGCTTGGCTCCCGTGCCGGCGCGGTCGCCGGCGAGCAGCACCAGCACGGCGCCCACGATGTGGGTCCAGACGACGAGGCTCAGCAGCGGCCAGTCGGCGAGCATCCGGGCGTCCCCCTCAACGCGTCAGCGCCAGCAGCCAGCTCACGAAGGCGAGCAGCCCCACGAGCATGGCGAAGGCGTAGTGGTACAGGTAGCCGGTCTGCACCTGGCGCGCGACCACCGCCACCATGCCCACGAGGCGCGCGGTGCCGTTGACCAGCGCGCCGTCGATCAGGATCACGTCCCCCACCTTCCACAGCAGCCTCCCGAGCGCCCGCGCCCCGCCCGCCACGACGATCTCGTTGAAGTCGTCGGCCCAGTACTTGTTGACGAGGGCAATATAGAGCGGCCGCGCCAGCCGCGCCGCCACGCCCGCGAGCGCCGGGCGCCACAGGTAGACCACCGCCGCCGTCGCCACGCCCGCGGCCGCGAGCCAGAAGGGCGGCGTCTGCACCGCGTGCAGGGCGTAGGCCCAGGCCCCCTGGAAACGGGCGCCGAGGGTCGCCAGCACATCGTGCTCGGGCGCCACGCGCAGCGCCTCGCCGAACCAGCCGCCGAAGAGCAGCGGCTCGACGGTGAGCGCGCCGATCGCGACCGACGGTATGGCGAGCAGCACCAGGGGCACCGTCACCACCCTGGGCGACTCGCGCAGGTGCGCGCGGGTGTGCTCGTCCATGCGCTCGCGGCCGTGGAAGACGAGGAAGAACATGCGGAAGGTGTAGAGGGCCGTGACGAACACGCCCGCCAGCACCGCCCAGTAGGCGAGCTCCGCCCCCCAGCGTTGCGCCCCGTGCACCGCCTCGATGATGTGCTCCTTGGAGTAGAAGCCAGAGAAACCGGGGGTGCCGATGAGGGCGAGCGCCCCGACGAGCGCGGTCCAGTAGGTCACGGGCATGTAGCGGCGCAGCCCGCCCATCTTGCGCATGTCCTGCTCGTGGTGCATGGCGATGATGACCGAGCCCGCCGCCAGGAACAGCAGCGCCTTGAAGAAGGCATGCGTCATGAGATGGAAGATGGCCGCGGCGTAGGCCGAGGCGCCCAGCGCCACCGCCATGTAGCCGAGCTGCGAGAGCGTGGAGTAGGCGACCACGCGCTTGATGTCGTGCTGCACCAGACCGAGCAGGCCGGTCGCGAAGGCGGTCACCGCCCCGACGACGAGCACCACCGACAGCGCCGTCTCCGAAAGCTCGTAGAGCGGCGACATGCGCGCGACCATGAAGATGCCGGCGGTCACCATCGTGGCCGCATGGATCAGGGCCGAGATCGGCGTGGGGCCCTCCATCGAGTCCGGCAGCCACACGTGCAGCGGCACCTGCGCCGACTTGCCCATGGCGCCGATGAAGAGCAGCACGCAGATCACGGTCAGCACCTGCCACTCCACCCCCGGCCAGATCTCCATGGTGAGCCCGCGCGCCATGGGCGCGGCGGCGAAGACGTCGGCGTAGTCGAGGCTGTGGAAGTAGGCGAGGACGGCGGCGATGCCGAGGATGAAGCCGAAGTCGCCGACCCGGTTGACCAGAAAGGCCTTGAGGTTGGCGCGGATCGCCGACTCGCGCCTGAACCAGAACCCGATCAGCAGGTAGGAGACCAGGCCGACCGCCTCCCAGCCGAAGAAGAGCTGGAGGAAGTTGTTGCTCATGACCAGCATGAGCATGGAGAAGGTGAACAGCGCGATGTAGGCGAAGAAGCGGTTGTAGCCCGGATCGTCGTGCATGTAGCCGATGGTGTAGATATGCACCATCAGCGAGACGAAGGTCACCGTGGTGACCATGAGCGCCGTGAGGCGGTCGATCAGGAAGCCGATCTCGAAGCGGATCCCGTCGCTCACCATCCAGGTGTATACGGCCCCGTTCCAGGGCTCCCCGCCGCCCGCCGTCTGCTCCCACAGCACCACCAGCGACAGGGCGAAGGAGACCGCCACCCCGAGGATGGTCACCGTGTGGCAGGCGGTGCGGCCCAGGCGCGGCCAGAAGGCGCCGAACAGGCCGGCGATCACGGCGCCGAGCAGGGGAGCGAGCGGGATCCCGAGATAGACGTAACGCACGCCTCAGCCCCTCATGCGGTCCATGTCGTCGACGTTGATGCTGCCGCGGTTGCGGAAGAGCACCACGAGGATGGCCAGGCCGATGGCCGCCTCCGCCGCCGCCACCGTGAGCACAAAGAACACGAACACCTGCCCCGTGGTGTCCCCGAGATAGCGCGCGAAGGCCACGAAGTTGGTGTTGACCGCGAGCAGCATGAGCTCGATCGCCATGAGCAGGACGATCACGTTCTTGCGGTTGAGGAAGACACCCGCCACCGCGATGCAGAAGAGCACCGCCCCCAGGATCAGGTAGTGCGAGAGCGGGACCATCAGCCGCCCTCCCCCGCCGCGTCGCCGCCCCCGGGCGGCAGCCGCACCAGCCGCACGCGCTCGCGCCGGCGCACGCGCACCTGCCGCGCCGGGTCCTGGCGCCTGACGCCCGGGCGCCGGCGCAGGGTGAGCGCGATCGCCGCCACGATCGCCACCAGCAGGATCAGCGCGGCGATCTCGAAGGCGTAGAGATGCTCGGTGTAGAGGGTCTCGCCGAGGGCCTTGGTGTTGCTGTAGCCGGGCCCGTGGGGCGGCGGCGGCTCCATGCGCTGCGGCCCGAAGCGGGCCGGCCCCAGCACGGAGGCCATCTCCCAGACGATGATCGCCGCCACCAGCAGCCCGAGCGGGAGATAGCGCGCGAAGCCGGCGCGGAGCGCCGCGAGGTCGATGTCCAGCATCATGACCACGAAGAGGAACAGCACCATGACCGCGCCGACGTAGACCAGCACCAGCGTGAGCGCCAGGAACTCCGCCTCCATCAGCAGCCACAGCGCCGCGCTGGTGAAGAAGGCGAGCACCAGGAAGAGCACCGCGTGCACCGGGTTGCGCGCCGTGACCACCCCCAGCGCCGCCGCCAGCAGCACGGCGCCGAAGGCGTAGAACAGGAACTCCTGGAAGCTGAGCGCCACCTCGTCCCCTCCCGTGCTAGCGGTAGCGCGCGTCGGCGGCGCGGTCGGCCGCGATCTGCGCCTCGTAGCGGTCGCCGATGGCGAGCAGCTTGTCCTTGGTCATGATCTGCTCGCCGCGGCGCTCGAAGTGATACTCGTAGATGCGCGTCTCCACGATCGAGTCGACGGGGCAGGCCTCCTCGCAGAAGCCGCAGAAGATGCACTTGAAGAGGTCGATGTCGTAGCGCGTGGTCCGGCGCGTGCCGTCCTCGCGCGGCGCCGACTCGATGGTGATGGCGAGCGCCGGGCACACCGCCTCGCACAGCTTGCAGGCGATGCAGCGCTCCTCGCCGTTGGGATAGCGGCGCAGGGCGTGCAGCCCCCGGAAGCGCGGCGACTGCGGCGCCCTCTCCTCGGGGTACTGGACCGTGATCTTGCGCGCGAACAGGTACCTGCCCGTCAGGCGCAGGCCCATGAGCAGCTCCCACAGGAGGAAGCTCCTGACGTAGTCCAGCAGTGCCCTCATCGCCCTGCCCTCCTCATGCGAACCACGGCGCGAGACGGAAGTGCTGCGCGAGGCCCTCGACGAACAGCCACACGATGGTCAGCGGGAGGAAGACCTTCCAGCCCAGGCGCATGATCTGGTCGTAGCGGTAGCGCGGGAAGGTGGCGCGGAACCACAGGAAGCAGAACAGGAAGAAGGCGGTCTTGGCGAGCAGCCAGTGCATGCCGTTGCCGAGCAGCGCGCCCACCACCGGGACCGCGTACCAGCTCTCGGGCGTCCAGCCCTCGAAGGGCGAGAGCCAGCCGC
>WFOW01000390.1 GCA_015487895.1 Gammaproteobacteria bacterium
CCAGGCAGAGCGGGCCCGGACTCGCGCCCGGGCGCAGGCGCGCGGCCGGCAGCGGCGGGCTGTCCGCCTCGGGGTCGAGCGCGAGCTGCGCCGCGGCACCGCGGGCGCAGGGCTCGCCACGGAGCTCGCAGGCGGCGGCGGCCGGGGCCAGGAGCTCGAGCAGGACGGCCTGCTCCTCGTCGGCGAGCCGGAAGGGGTCCGCGGCGGCGGCGAGCAGCCACAGGCGGTAGAGCGCGCCGGCGTCCGGCACGGGCGGGACGGGCTCGCCCGCGGGGGCCGCCAGCGCCACCTCCCGCGCGGCGAGACGCGCGTGGAGCTGGTGCAGCTCGAGCCAGGTGAAGGGCGGCGGGTCCTGGCGCGCGCGCCAGGCGGACGCCAGCACCCAGCCCGCGTGCTCGAGGGCGCGGAACCAGGCGGCATCGAGCGTCGCGTCGCCGCTGCCCGGGGCCCGGCCCGCACGGAGCCCCGTGCGCACCACGTGCTTGTAGCCCGCCGCCTGCGCCTCGCACAGGCGCACGAGGCGCGCGCGCGCCTCGGCGCGCGCCTCCGGCGCGAGCGGCAGGCGCCGCAGCGTGCGCGCGTCCATGCCCCGCAGCACCGCGAGCACCGCGGGGCGGTAGGCCTCCATCAGGGCCAGCCGCGTGCCGGGGGCGAGGGGCTCGCGGTTCAGGGGCTCGAGGGCGTCGAGCAGGGCGTCGAGGCAGGCGACGGGATTGAGGACCGGCAGCTCGGCCACCCACTCGCGCACGCGGCGCTCGCTGCGCTCGACCGCCGGGTCGTGCGTCTCGCGCAGCGGTGGGACCCGCAGGGGGATGGTGGTGTCGTCACCGCCCGGCACCGGCCCAATCTAGCACGCCACGGGCGGCCCCGCCGGCACGGGCGGAAGACCTCACCGGCTCAGCTCTCCGGCCGTCGGCCACGGCGGCGCCGGCGGCGCGAACGGCGGCGCCCTTCGTCCCGCTCGCCCCCTTCGCCCTTGGGCTCGGCCCGCTCCGGCTCGCGCCTGCGGCGGCTCTCTGCGCCACGCCGTGGAGCGGTGCCGCCGCGCCGCCGGCGCGGCGTGCGCTCGGGGGGCGCGGGCTCGGCGAGCAGCTCCTCGGTGACAGGCTCGGCGGGGATCTTGTAGCCGATATAGTCCTCGATCTCGGGCAGCGAGAAGGCGTAGGCCTCGCAGGCGAAGCTGATCGCCGTGCCGCTCGCGCCGAAGCGCGCCGTGCGCCCGATGCGGTGGACGTAGTCCTCGGGGTCCTGCGGCAGGTCGTAGTTGAAGACGTGCGTCACGCCCGGGATGTGCAGCCCGCGCGCGGCGACGTCGGTGGCGACCAGCACCGGGATCTCGCCGCGCTGGAACTTCAGGAAGAGCTGCTGGCGCTTGCGCTGCGGGACGTCGCCCGATAGCACCGCCGCCTCGATCCCGTTGCCGCGCAGCCAGGACGCGACCTCGTCGGCGGCGCGCTTGGTGTTGACGAAGACCATGGTGCGCTCGGGCTCGAGCCTGCGCATGAGGCCGATCAGCAGCGGGATCTTCTCCTCGTTGGCCGGATAGTAGACCGTCTGGCGCACGGTCTCGGGCGTGACCCGCTCGGGCTCGATCCGCACCAGCCGCGGGTTGTTCATGTGCTCGTAGGCGAGCTCGGTCACGCGCAGGCTGAGCGTGGCCGAGAACAGCATGCCCAGGCGCTTCTCGGGCGGGGGGCAGCGGCGCAGCAGGTAGCGCACGTCGCGGATGAAGCCGAGGTCGAACATGCGGTCGGCCTCGTCGATCACCACCACCTGCACCTCGCGCAGGTCGAAGACGCGCTGCTTGAAGTAGTCGATGATGCGCCCCGGGGTGCCGATCAGGATGTCCACGCCCTCGCGCAGCCGCCGGCGCTGCTCCTCGTAGCCCGTGCCGCCGTAGACCAGCGCCAGCCGCAGCCCCGCATGGCGGCCGATGAGCTCGGCGTCGCGGTGGATCTGGATGGCGAGCTCGCGCGTGGGCGCGATGATGAGCGCGCGTGGCTGGTTGGGGCGGCGCGCGGGCGAGGGCGGCCGCTTCAGCAGGCGGTCGTAGCAGGCGACCAGGAAGGCGGCGGTCTTGCCGGTGCCGGTCTGCGCCTGCCCCGCGACGTCCTCGCCGCGCAGGGCGAGCGGCAGCGTCTGCGCCTGGATGGGGGTGCAGCGCTCGAAGCCCGCTTCCTCGAGCCCGCGCAGCAGCTCCGGCGCGAGGTCGAGCTCGGAGAAGCGCAGGTCGGTGAGCGGCGTGTGGGTGCCGGCCTCGGGTTCCCGCCGTGCCGGCGGCGCTTCTTGCGGCTTGGCGTCCAAGGTTCTCCGTCCGGGCGTCGTGCGCCTCGCTGGGGCGGCCCGGGCTGACGGGGGCCGCGCTGTCGGGGCCGGCCCGCGCCGCCTGCGGCGGGGCCCCGGGGCCGGTCGATCGGGGGGCCTGGGTCCGGTGCGGCCGCATTGACAGCGCACCGGGCGGCGGCTATTTTAGCGTGAAGCGACTGGCGGGGCACGAAGGCACCAATGGCCGGCCCCGCACACCCCGCCTCAGGAGAGATCGTTCGCCGCACGGGCCGCGGCGCAGGGAACCCGCCCGCACCCAGCCTACACCCCCTTCGGCGCAGGCACATTCCCGGCGGCGTGACGGACGGGGCGCGTGGCGCGGCCGCATCACACAGGGGAGGCCACAGCGAGGTGAGCGAGAACATCGTCGAGGTGACCGACGACACCTTCGAGCAGGAGGTGCTCAGGTCCAAGAAGCCCGTGCTGGTGGACTTTTGGGCGGAGTGGTGCGGTCCCTGCAAGATGATCGCACCGGTCCTCGAGGAGATCGCCCAGGAGTACGCCGGCCGTCTCAAGGTGGCCAAGCTCGACATCGACGAGAACCGGAGTACGCCGCCCAAGTTCGGCATCCGCGGTGTCCCCACCCTGATGCTGTTCAAGAACGGCGCCGTGGAGGCGACCAAGGTGGGTGCACTGTCCAAGAGCCAGCTCGCGGCCTTTCTCGAGGCCAATCTCGAGGACTGAAGCTGGCCGACCGGCGACCGGAGGCGAGGCCGGGTGGCCCGCCGCCGGGCCATGCGATTTGAGAGCCTTGCAGACTTCCGACGACGACAAGACGACCACGGTGGCCGAGGGCACGTCGGGCGCGGCCGGCGCGGTGCGCGCGCGCCGCCGCGGCCGCCGGCGCGTGGGCAACGGGGGTGATGGCAATGGCAACGGCGTCGCCCAGGGCGGCGAAGGCCAGCAGCAGACGGCAGCGGCCGCGGCCGGCGCCGCCGGGGAGCGGAAGGGCATGAACCTGACCGAGCTCAAGCGCAAGCCGGTGGGCGAGCTGCTCGAGATGGCCGAGGCCCTCGGCATCGAGGGCATGTCGCGGGCGCGCAAGCAGGACCTCATCTTCGCCATCCTCAAGGCCCACGCCCGCAGCGGCGAGGAGATCTACGGCGACGGCGTGCTCGAGATCCTGCAGGACGGCTTCGGCTTCCTGCGCTCGGCCGACAGCTCCTATCTCGCCGGGCCCGACGACATCTACGTCTCGCCGAGCCAGATCCGCCGCTTCGGGCTGCGCACCGGCGACACGGTCTCGGGCGTGATCCGCCCGCCCAAGGAGGGCGAGCGCTACTTCGCGCTGCTCAAGGTCAGCGAGATCAACTTCGAGCCGCCCGAGAACACCAAGCACAAGATCCTGTTCGAGAACCTGACGCCGCTCCACGC
>WFOW01000391.1 GCA_015487895.1 Gammaproteobacteria bacterium
CCTCCCGCCTCTGCGCCGCAGACCGTGAACCGCAGGCCAGTTCCTGGCGCCTCGGGGCGCGGGCTGTTAAATTCGATCGCCCGGTCACGAAACTTCTGGGAGGACCACGTGCGCACGCTGCTGCTGATCGGCCTGCTCCTGGCCGCCCCGGCCTTCGCCGGCGGGGACGGCGAGGGCTACACCGAGGGCTTCGAGTACCAGCCCATCGAGCCGCCGGGCCCGCTCGCCGGCGACGGCGGCGGCATCGAGGTGGCCGAGCTCTTCTGGTACGGCTGCCCCCACTGCTACCGCTTCGAGCCGCTGCTCGAGGCCTGGCTCGCGCGCAAGCCGCGGGACGTGCGCTTCGTGCGGGTGGCCGTGCCGCTCAACCCCCACTGGCGGGTGCACGCGCGCGCCTACTACGCCGCCGAGACGCTCGGGGTGGCCGAGCGCACGCATGCGGCGCTGTTCGATGCGATCCACAAGGAGGGCCGCCGCCTGAGCACGCGCGAGGCGCTGGCCGACTTCTACGCCGCCCACGGCGTCGACCGCGAGGCCTTCCTGCGGGCCTTCGACAGCTTCGCGGTCGAGCTCAAGGTGCGCCGGGCGGCGGCGCTGGCCGAGGCCTGGGGGGTGCACAGCGTCCCGACCATGGTCGTCAACGGCCGCTACCGGATCACGGGCACCACCGCCGGGGGGCTCAAGGAAATGCTCAAGGTGGTCGATCACGTGGTGGCGCGCGAGCGCGAGCGCCTCGCGAAGGCCGCGCGGCAGGCGGCACGCTGAACGGGACCGCTCGGACGGAATGGCGGCGACGACGCTCAGGCTCCTCAGCTACAACATCCAGGCCGGCATCGGCGCGGGCCGCTATCGCGACTACCTCACGGGGAGCTGGCGCCACGTGCTGCCGGACCCGCGCACGCTCGCCAACCTCGACGCCATCGCGCGGCTGCTGCGCCGCTACGACCTCGTCGGCCTGCAGGAGGTGGACGGCGGGAGCCTGCGCTCGGCCTTCCTGGACCAGGCGCGCTATCTGGCGCACCGTGCCGGCCTGCCCTGGTGGCGGCTTCAGACCACGCGGCGCGTGGGGCAGGTCTCGCACCACGCCAACGCCCTGCTGGCGCGGATGCGGCCCGCGGCGGTGGAGGAGCACCGCCTGCCGGGCGCCGGCCGCGGCGCCCTGTGCGCGCGCTTCGGCACCGGGGACGAGGCGCTCGCCGTGTGGGTGGTGCACCTCTCGCTCGGCCGCCGCGCGCGCCAGCGCCAGCTCGCCTACCTCGCCGAGCGCCTCGCGGGCGAGATCCACGTGGTCGTGATGGGCGACTTCAACTGCACGCTGGCGAGCCCCGAGCTCGGGCGCTTCCTCGCCGCCACCGGCCTGCGGCCGGCGGCGCCGGCGGAGCCCACCTTCCCGAGCTGGTCGCCGGTGCGGGCCATCGACCACGTCCTCGTCGGCGGCACGCTCGCCGTGCGCGAGGCGGCGGTCCTGCCCCACCGCCACTCCGACCACCGCCCGCTCGCCGTCACCCTCGAGCTGCCCGCGGCCCTCGCCGCGGCCGCCTGAGGGTCCGCGGAGGCCCGGCCGTGGCGGAGGAGGCGGCGGACTGGCGGCGGCGCTACGACGCCCTTCTTGCCCGCCACGAGGCGGCCGAGGCGCGCTGGGAGGCGCTGCGCGGGGCGCTGGTGCGGCTCGCCTCGCGGCTCGCGCTCGCCGCCCACGGCATCGACCCGCGCCTCGACGAGGCGCTCGAGTCGGTGCGCGCGCGCCTGCGCGGCGAGCTCGACCCCGAGGCCCTCGAGCGCGAGACGGCGGCGCTCGCCGCGCTGCTGCGCGAGCTCGCCGAGCCGGCCGCCGGCGGCGAGCGAGCAGGCAGGGTCTCGCGCGAGGAGCCGCCGGCCCCTCCAGGCCCACCGCCCGCACCGCCGGCGCCCGGGGGGCCCCGGCGCGGGCTGCTCGCGCGCCTGTTCGGCCGCGGGGGCGCCGGGACGGAAGCAGGCGGCGGCGAGCTGCAGGCACTGCGCGCGGGCATCGAACGTCTCGTGGAGGCGCTGCCCGCGGACGCGGGGCTTTCCTCCCGTGCGGAATCCCTGCGTGCCGAAGTGCGCGAGGCGGCCGACGCGCCCGCGCTCGCGCGCGTGCTGGCGGGCGCGGCCGAGCTCCTCGGAGAGGCGGGCCGGCGGCTCGAGCGCGAGCGCGCCGAGCTCGAGGGCTTCCTCGCCCAGCTCGACGACCGCCTGCAGGAGCTCGACGGCTTCGTGCGCTCGCAGGACGAGGCGCGCGAGGCCGCGCGCGAGGACGGGCGCGCCCTGGACGAGGCCGTGCGCGGCCACGTGGAAGGGATCGAGGACAGCCTGCGCGAGGCCCACGATCTCGCGGCGCTGCGCCGCGCGGTGGGCGAGCGTCTCGAGCACGTGCGCGAGCATCTCGCACGCTTCCGCGAGCGCGAGGAGGCACGCTACCGCCAGGCGCGCGAGGAGGCCGAGCGCCTGCGGGGACGGATCGACGCCCTCGAGCGCGAGGCCGCGGGCCTGCGCGAGCGGCTGCGCGAGGAGCGCGAGCAGGCGCTCACCGACCCGCTCACGGGGCTTCCCAACCGGCTGGCCTACGAGGAGCGCATCGCCCAGGAGCACGCGCGCTGGAAGCGCTTCGCCACGCCGCTCTCGCTCGTGGTCGTGGACGTCGACCACTTCAAGGCCATCAACGACCGCTACGGCCACCGCGCCGGCGACAAGGTGCTGCGCGCGCTCGGCCGGCTCCTGCGCGGCCGGCTGCGCGAGACCGACCTCGCCGCCCGCTACGGCGGCGAGGAGTTCGTGCTCGTGCTCCCCGGGGCCGACCGCGAGGCCGCGACCGCCGTGGCCGAGCAGATCCGCGAGGCCGTGGCAGGCTACGGCTTCCACCACCAGGGCGAGCCGGTGCGCGTGACGGTCTCCTGCGGGGTGGCCGCCTTCGGCGAGGGCGACACGCCGGAGCGCGTCTTCGAGCGCGCCGACGCCGCCCTCTACGCCGCCAAGGCCGCCGGGCGCGACTGCGTGCGTGCCGGCTGAGGCCGCGGCCGGCTCAGCGCCTCCGGCGGCGCAGGGCGCGCGCGTAGAGCGCCCCGTTGAGCGCCACGAGCGCGCCGGCGAGCGCCACCTGGTGGCCGCGGGTGAGGCCCGGCGGGTAGAGCACGGGCTCCAGGTAGCGCTGCACGAAGCCGCCCTCGTAGGGCGTCTCGCCCGCGAGCGCGCGCAGCCGCTTCTCGAGCGGCGTCAGCGGGCAGGTCCAGCCGAAGGCCATCACCGCCGCCGCCCAGGCCAGCGCCGGCAGATGCAGCCAGGCGAGCCGCGGTCGCCACGCCACCGCCAGGCCGCCGCCCACGGCGAAGGCCACGAAGGCGAGGTGGACCACCACCACCAGGTCGGCGAGCAGGCCCGCCGTCGCCGGATCCATCGCGGTCTCCATGGGCGCACATGGTGGCGGGCGGGTTGATCCAGGTCCAGGGCGCGGCGGCGGCCCCGCGCCTATACTCGGCAAGGGGGCCGCGGGGAGGAGGCGCCATGGAGCCCGCCACGGTGCTGGACTTCTGGTTCTCGGAGCGCGTGCGCCGCCACTGGTTCGGAAACCCGGACCGTAACCTCGACCTCGAGATCCGCAACCGCTTCGAGGACGCCTGGCGCGCGGCCGCGCGCGGGGTGTTCGCGGCCTGGGAGGCCACGCCGGAGGGGGCCCTGGCGCTGGTCCTGCTGCTCGACCAGCTCCCGCTGCACATGTTCCGGGGCCGAGCGGAGGCCTGGTCCACGGAGGCGCTGGCGCGCCAGGTCGCGCGCCGCGCCATCGAGCGCGGCCACGACCGCGCCCTCGACGACGACGGCCGGCGTTTCCTCTACCTCCCTTTCATGCACAGCGAGGACCTCGCGGACCAGGACCGCGCGGTAGCGCTCTACGAGCGGGCCGGCCTCGAGGACGCCGCGCGCTGGGCGCGCCACCACCGCGAGATCATCCGGCGCTTCGGCCGCTTCCCGCACCGCAACGCCGCCCTCGGGCGCGAGTCCACGCCCGAGGAGGCCGCCTGGCTGGCCTCCCCCGACGCCTTCCATGGCTGAGGCCGGGAGCCGCAGCCACGGCCCTGGCCCCGGCCCGTGGGCGCGCCGCCCGCTGCTCGCGCTCGCCTTCGCCGCGCTCGCCGCGGGCACGCTCGCGGGGCTGGCCCGGCTCGGCTGGGGGGTGCCGCGCGCGGCGGCGGCGCTGGCCGCGCTCCACGGCCCCCTCATGGCCGCGGGCTTCTTCGGGACGGTGATCTCCCTGGAGCGGGCCGTGGGGCTCGGCCGCGGCTGGGCCTACGGCGCGCCGCTGGCCGCGGCCGCCGGCGCGCTCGCGCTCCTCGCCGGCGAGCCGGCCGTGGCCGCCGCGCTGGGGCTCATCGCCGCGCTGACGCTCCTGGCCGCGGCGCTCGCGCTGTGGCGGCTGCAGCCGGCGCTGCACGGTGCCGTCGGCGCCGCGGGGGCCGCGGCGTGGGCGCTCGGGCAGGGGGCCTGGCTCGCCACGGGCGCGCCGGCCGCCGCCGTGCCCTGGTGGGCCGCCTTCCTTGTGCTGACGGTCGCCGCCGAGCGGCTCGAGCTCGCGCGGGTGCTGGCCCCGCCGCCGGGCGCCCGCAGGGCCTTCGCCGCCCTGGCCGCGCTGCTGCTCGCGGGCGCGGCGCTCGCGGGCCCCTTCCCGGCCGCCGGCCGTCCGGCGGCCGCGCTCGCCCTCGCCGGCCTCGGCCTGTGGCTGCTGCGCCACGACGTCGCGCGGCGCAACCTCGCCCGCCCCGGCATGCCGCGCTTCCTGGCGCTGGCGCTGCTGGCGGGCCACGCCTGGCTCCTCGCCGCCGGCCTGCTCGCGCTCGCGCCGGGCGCCTGGGAGCCGGGGCCCGTGCGCGACGCCTTCCTGCACGCGCTGTTCCTCGGCTTCGTGCTCTCGATGGTCTTCGGGCATGCCCCCCTGATCCTGCCCGCGGTCGCCGGCATCCCCGTGCCCTGGACGCCGCTGTTCTATGGCCACCTGCTGCTGCTCGAGACGGGCGTCGCCGTGCGGGTCGCCGGCGACCTCGCGGGGCATCATGCCCTTGCCGCCTGGGGCGGCCTGCTGGGCGCGCTCGCCCTCGCCCTGTTCGTCCTCGTCACGGTTGTGGCAAGCGCCCGCGCGCTTGGCCGCGCCAGGCTCGCGCGGTAGGCCCCCCGCAGGCAGAGGCGCGCCAGGGGGGTGATGTCGCGGTTCCTTTACAGGTTCGGCGGCCCTTCCGCACGGCAGCGCGACAATATCCATGTATTTCAATGCTTTATATGTATGGCACGCTCTGTGCAAGAGACATGGGGCACAGGCACGGAAAACGGGAGACGGAGCGATGATCAAGAAATGGCTGATGATACCGGGCCTCGCGCTGGCCCTCTCGTCCGGCGCCGCCCAGGCCGTGCCGACGGCCGCCGACATCGTGCTGCTGGTCGACGAGTCCGGCAGCATGGCCGGCGAGCACGCCTGGATCCCGGGCATGGTGAGCGATCTGGAGAGCGCGCTGGTCGCGGCCGGGGTCGGGGCGGGCGCCGATCCGAACCGCTACGCGGTCGTCGGCTTCGGATCGATCACCCACGACGCCCCGGGCGGGCTGGTGGAAGAGCCGCACAAGCATCCGAGCGGCGGTCCGGACTGGCTCACGGCGGGTAATATCACAAACGCCACGAGCGAGCTCGTCATTTACGGGGGGACCGAGGACGGCTGGGCGGCGATCGACTTCTTCTTCGACAGCTACACACCTCGGGCCAACGCCGCTCTCAACCTGATCCTCATCACGGACGAGGACCGCGACAACACGGATCCGAGCCTCACCTACTCGGGGATCCTCAGCCG
>WFOW01000392.1 GCA_015487895.1 Gammaproteobacteria bacterium
AGATCACATGCCCGCCCACCCGCATCCGGCCGACCTGCCACGGGACCCCGGCCCCCTCGCCCGCTCCGGTGAAGCGGTAGCGGTCGATCCGCCCGGTCTCGACCGGCGCGCTGCCTTCGCCGAGAAGCTGCGCATCGATCACGCGGCCGAGCGTCGCCCCCACCGCCTGGCCGATGGCCGCGCTCGAGACGCCGAGCACCGCCCCGCCCCACCACGAACCGACCGCCGCTCCCGCAGCCGACAAGACCAGCGTTGCCATTCACATCCTCCCCGCCCCTCGCGGCGCCCGTCTCATCCATGCACCGGCCGGCCCAAGCCGCCCGCCTTTTCGCCCCGCACACAGCCGGAAGGCCCTGGCCAGGCTTCCCCGCCCGTTGCGCCGGTGACGAGACCGCCTTTCCAGACTGCCGACAGGTTCAACGATGGCGCTCGCCGCCACCCGTCATGCCAAGGGAAAGGCCGTCCTTTCAGACCGTTGCCGCACCTCTTCGGAAAATGCGCAGACGCCCGCGCACCGAACCCCGCCGTCTCTCCTTTGCCGCGCACGGGAAAGCACGCAGACACTTTCGCGCCTCTTCGTCCCATGCGGGCACAGCCCCTCTCAGCCATTCATGGGCGCTCTCCCCTGCGGCCATCCCACCCATGCGGCGGACCACGCGCCAACCCGGGATTCGACCACATGACGACCATGACAGCGGTCCGCCCGCGAGCACCCGACCGCCGCCGGACGCCACGAACGCACCGGGCCGCCGCCTCCTCGCCGGCTCCACGGATCAGCCCATGCGAGGAACGGATCAGCCCATGCGAGGAAAGGTCCGCCATGGCACCGTATCTTCATCTTCCGGCGGCTCGCTCCATTTCCCGCATGAGGAAGTCCCGCATGAGCAAGCAGGGCCGCTCCTCTGTTCCCATCCGGCTCCGGCACAACCGGCGCCCACCCTCGCGCCCGGGCGAGCCGCCCAGACCCGAGCCGGCCACCGCCCCAGCGAAGACGCGCAGCCGACCGTTTTCACCTTGCCGGCTGATCGCTTCCCGATCTGCCAGGCACGCGAAAGGCGTTCGCAGCCTGCCGGCCTCGGCCCGTGATCCTCCATTTCATGCATGGGAAACCGCGCGGACTCTGCCGGTCATCCCGGCCCATGCATGGCAATCGCGGCAGCTTCCCCAGGCTCCAGCGCCCCGCCGCCGCCTGCCTGCGGCAAGTACGCCGCACCCAGCCAAGGCTTCTCCGCTCCGGCAGGGGCAAATCGCGCCGTCTTCACCGGCTCCACACGGCATGGCCGCCCATGCACGAGCGGACCGGCCGGATCATCGGTCAGCCTCGGCAACCCCGCCTCGCCCCGAGACGCCGACATCCTTCCCGCATGCGGCGAAGGCCGGGACCGCGTCCTTCCGGCGTCACCGGGCACTGTCGCCCCGCCGGGCCGCAACGCGGCTGCCGCCTCTCCTCCTCAGGGAAAAGCGAAGCGCGCCACGATCCGGGGCATGTCCCTCACGCGCCGGGAAGGCGGAAGGCCGCCACCAGCCGCCGGCGCCACGGAGCCGAGAGCGGACTTTCGACCACCCCGTGCCCGGCATAGGCATGGATGAAGCATCCCGCCGCCTCCGCCGTGCCCCGCGACAGGATCCCCAGATGCTTGGCCACCGCCCCCGCCCGCATGCGGAAGAGCAGCACGTCGCCGGGCCGGGCCGCCGCGGCCGGCAGCTCGCGCATCAGCCTCCGCGCGCCCTGCCACAGCAGCTCCGCACCCTGCACCTCACCCCAGTCGGCGCTGTAGGGTGGCAGCGAAGCGGGCTCCGCCCCCACCACCTCGCGCCACACCCCGCGCACGAGACCGAGGCAGTCGCAGCCCGCTCCCCGGCAGCTCGCCTGGTGGACATAGGGCGTGCCGATCCAGCGCCGCGCTGCCGCCACCACCGCCGCGGCGCGCGCGGCTTCGTCCCACGGCACCGTCACCGGAACAGGCTCCCGCCGTCATGCACCCCGCCCGAAGCCGGGTAGAGCGCGATCCACCCTTCGGGTGGCAGATGGGGAAAGCCACGGAAATTCATCAGGTTGTCGAACTTCTTGCGGCAGGTCTCCGCCCGACGGTCGCACCCGGCCGCAAGGCGCACCCGGTCCCCGGGCACCGGCACCGCCGACGGGCTCTCCCACAGCACCACCCGCCGCCGCCCCTCGGCCCAGCCGTCTTCGCGCACGAGCGCCACATGGCCCGCCGCCGCCCCGTCCAGGATCTCGAGCCGCCCATGGGTGAACCAGCCCTCGTCGAAACCGTCGCCCGCGGCGAAGAACAGCACCCGCCCCCCGTCCTCGAGGGCTGCGAGCGCCCATTCGGCCGCATAGCCCGGCGCATCAAGATCGACCTTGCAGCGCCCGTCGCCGAGCACGGCATCGCAGCGGCGGTGGAACACACGTCCCAGGGGCCGGCTCAGCGCCTCGGCCGGGCCGCGGATCTCGGCCTCGAAAGCGCCGTCGCGACGGATGATCCGCCCGATCGTGCCGCGAAAGACCAGCCGCCGCGCCGCCGGATTGCGCCAGTCGAACAGCCACGACGCGATCTGCGCCCCGTCCCAGCGGCCCGCGCGAATGTCGCTCTCGCGTATCGCCTCGTCGCTCAACGCTCCGAAGAGGGCGCCATTGTCCACCGCCAGCCCGTTCATCGCCTCGAGGGCCCCCGCCTCGAGGGCCGCACCCGCGCGGAAGACCAGCGCGCCGAAACGCCCGCCCGGGGCAATGTCGCGGTCGTGATCGGTGAAGCCGAATACCGTCCCGTCGCGCCGGCGGACGGCATGAAGCCGCGCCAGCGTCGTCATCTCTTCCGCCGCCGCGGCCGCAAGAGCCGACGCGGCCGCCGGATCGGGGGCAAGCAGCGCCTCCCATGCCGCCTTGTCCATCTGCATCGCCTGCCTCCCCACCATTCCCAGACCCGATTTCCTCAGACCAGAATCTCCACCACCGGCACCGACGGCACCTCCCCGGCGGCGAAACTCGCCGCCGAGATCTCCAGCTGCATGGCGTCGAACCGCACCGGCACGTCGAAGGCAAACCCCGCCGTCACCTCCGCCCCCGCGCCGGGCGGCTCGGCAAAGACCACCGCCCCGGCCTCGGTATCGACCTCGTAATGCACCCCCTCGACGAGCCGGTCGCCCGAGAGCGCCACGCTGACCGTCCCGGCCACGGGTTTCGTGATCCGCCGCACCTCCTCGACCCCGCCCGAGACATAACGCTTGACGAGATCGAACCGCATGCGCGCCCCGTCCCCGGTGCCGAGGAACTGGTCGGCCGGCCCCGGCTCCCGCGACGGGGCGGCCGAATGCCAGTCGCTCCAGTCCTTCCAGCGAAAGCCGCACAGCGGCCCCCGCCGCGCCTCGAAGAAGGCAATGAGACGCGCCAGATCGTCAAGCGAACGCACGCCCAGCCCGGCATCGTATCGCCGGCGCGAGCGGCTCCGGCGCAGGTTCCGCCGTTCATGGCCCGAAGCCAGCGTCACGATCTCCACCCGCCATTCCGGCCCGCCGACCGAGCCGAAGGACAGATCAGCCGGAAAGCGCACCTCGTGAAATGCCATCATCGCCCCGTCAGCCATTGCGTCCTCCCTGGCCGATCAGCCGGCCGAGCCGCGCCGCGATCTGGGCCTCGGAACGGCGAAAACCCTGCACGTCGGGCGTCGTCACGTTGATGTTGACCTGCACCGGCCGCGATGCACCGGCGGCTCTGACCCCGAGCCGGCCGTCAGCACCGCGCGCAAGCGGCAGGATCGCCTCCGGGCCGGCCTCGCCCATCAGCCCGAGCCCGCCGCGCAAGGCAAAACCGGTCGGCCGATCGACCACGCCGCCGCGGGCGAAGGCCCGCACCGCGCCGCCGTCGATCACCCCGCCCCGGGCGAAGAGCCGCGCGCCGCTTTTTCCGACCAGCGCCTGCACCCCCTCGGCCAGAAGCGCACCGAAGGCGTTCTGCACCGGCCGCAATGCCTGATCGAACACGCTGTCGGCCATCGCCCGGCCGAGAAGCCGCAGCGCGTCGGTCAGCTTCATGCCGTCGAATACCAGCCCCTCGAAGGCGCGCCTGAGCCCCGAGCCCGCGGCGCGCGCGAAGCGACTCATCTCCCGCCGCGCCACGGCCATGTCGCTGCCGAGCCCCGAAAGATCGCGCCGGAAGCTGCCCATTTCCCTCAGCGAGCTGCGCAGCGCCTGCCCCAGCGCCTCGACCTCGCGTTCCATCGCCGCCAGCCGGTCGGCCGCGGTCCCGTCACCCTGCCCGGACATGCCCCCTCCTCATCCTCTCACGCCGCTCCGCCGGCCGTCCCCTTTGCCCGTCGCCCCATGGCGGGTCTTCACCAGCGCCTCGAGAGCGGCGAAGCGGCGGCGCTCGAAACCTGCGCCTGCACCGCCGGCGTCACCTGCCATCATCCGCAATTCCCACGGGGTCAGCTGCCAGAACGCTTCGGGCGTGAGTCGCAGTTCATGCAGCCCGAGACGCATCAGCGCCGGCCAGTCGATCGCCCCCGCGCCATCCGCGCGCCTCGCCCGCTCCGTCACGTCACCCTCCCCCGCACCCGCCTGCGCCCATCCCCGCACATGCGGCAGCACCCGGCGCATCACCCATCCCGCCCCGATCCGATCCGAACGGAACGGACGGATGGGCATTGCAGACGAGGGCGAAGTCCCGCCGCATCCTGCCCGCTCCCGCGCATCTGTCCGCGCTCCGCCCCTCCCGTCTGCGTGCTCCGGTCATCATTCTTCCATGCAACGAGGGAAACGCCGCTGCTCCGAAGACGAGCGGGACCGCCAGGCAAGCGCGCCGGCCAAGCACGCCAATGCGCCGGTGGCGAAAGACCCGAGCGAAAGGGAGCACACTGCCGGGCACGGGACGGCCTCCTCTTGCTTCCCCGCCCGCTTCCGCCATCCCTTCCCCGGGCGTCGCCGTCCGCACTTGCCCGTCGCCGCACCGCCCCCAAGCCCGCACAACCAGGCGTCTGCGCCCCGATCCCCGGTCGGCCGCGCGCCTTTCCCGCACAGCGCCTCGAGCACCGGGCACCCGTGCAGGCGGCCCGCAGCGCCCTCACCGCACCGCGGAACCCGCCGCCCCCCGGCT
>WFOW01000393.1 GCA_015487895.1 Gammaproteobacteria bacterium
CCTTCTGGCGGGGAGAGGAGCGTGATGGCCGGAGGCGTGGCGTCGCGGCGGTCGTCGTCCTCGTGCTCGTCGCCCGCCGCCGCGGCCGGCATGCGGGTCAGGCACAGGCAGAGCGCGGCCAGCGCAGCGAGCGCGATGCGGTGGTGCCTTCCGGGCACGCTACCGCAACGCATCGGGCCTCCCTCGCCGGGGCGCATCCCGCTGCTTCCCTGTCTCCCTTGGTCCTGGCTCCGTTCGCGCCCGGCGGCACGCGCCGCGGCATCCCGCCCTTGGCGCTGGAGGGATCTCTAGTGCATCCGTGGGCGCCTGTCAAGGCGAGCGCCGCGGCGCTGCCGCACCGTGAGACCGTGACGCGCCCGGAGGCACCTCGAAGGCCGCCGAGCGCACCCCCACCTGCCCTCGGAAGCCGGCCACGTTCACGGTGACGACGTGACGCCCGGGCGCCAGGCCGGCGACGTCGCGCACCCAGGTGATGGGCACATAGCCGTGCTCCTCCTCGGCCTCGAACCTGCCGTCGATGAAGAAGGCGACCTCGTACAGGCCCTGCTCGAGCCACCACCGGTCCTCGGGCGGGATGTCGACCCGGACCTTCAGCCGGCCGCGCCCTCCGGGCGCCGGGCGCTCGAGGATCTCGAGCCGCACGCGGGGATCGCGCTGGAGCATGCGCGGCAGCGAGGCGAAGGGCGACAGCCGGCGGCCGTCCCGCTCGAAGGCGATCCTCGCCGGCGGAACCGGGTCGGGCCAGCCGCGCAGCCGCCGGTAGTCCGGATAGGCCAGCCGCCGGTTGCCGGTTGCGACGATCACTGGCTCGGGAAGCCGGAAGGCGGTGACGAGGACGGCCACGCGCGGGTCGTCCATCACCCGCAGCAGGCGGTCGCGGTCCCATCCGTCCCAGCGGTGGACGTTGCTGCCGGCGAGACGCGGCGTCCAGTCCGCGAGCGCGCGCAGCATGGGGCCCTGCTTGAGGCCGACGCGCACGAGCACGCGCGCCGGCGCCGGCAGGCGGTAGCGGATCAGCCCGTCGCGGAAGACCTCGACCGCGAGCGCCTCGTCGGGGACGATCTCGCCGCCCGTGCCCGCGCGGGGATCGATGACCGTGCGGGCGCCGCTGCCGTCCTGCAGCTCGAGCACCGGGATGTAGGCCTCGTCCGGGACCACCGTCCCCTTGTCGTCACGGCCGTCCCATTCGAGCGCATGACGGCCCGCATCGAGCCGCCGCGGCCCGAGCGTGCGGACGAGGTCGCCGTCGGGGGAGAGGATGCGCAGGCGCACCCTGGCCGGCCGCGCGAGCACCACGGGGATCGCGATCCGCTCCCCCCGTGCTGGCGAGAACTCGACGTCGGCGAGCCGGCCGAAGCGGCCAGGGACGGGCTCGGCCGCCGCGGCAGCGGCAGCGAGAGCGAGCAGCACGAGCGTCAGGGCGGTCGGGCGTCGCATGGGCAGATCTCCAGGCTGCGGATGCGGTGCACGCCTGCCGGCAGGGGCAGCGGCTCGGGATCGTGTCCCGGCCGCAGCCGGTGGACCCGGTGCCCGTCGCGGCCGAGGCGCACGAACAGCACGGTGCCGTCCGCGGCGACGGCGGGGCTGAGGTCGGGCTGGGGGCCGCGGGTGAGAGCGGCGCAGCCCGTGCCATCGGCGGTGCAGCGCCAGATCTTGTACGGGCCGGTGTAGTCCGCCGCGAAGTAGACGTGCCGTCCGTCGGCGCTGGGCGCGGGCTCGCGGGCGATGCCGCGGCGACGCAGCACCGGCCGCAGACGCCCGCCCGGGACGAGCCGCCACAGGGTCTGCACCAGCCGGCCGCACTCGAGCCCGCACTCGATCTGCGTCAGCCAGACGGCGCCCGCTCCGTCCGGTGCCGGCTCGAGGTGCGCGGCCTCGCCGCCGGCGATACGCTCGATGCGGCCGTCGGCAAGGTGCAGCCGCACGATCTCGGCGTGGGCGCTCGCGCCGTGCGGGAGGCGGGCGAGGTAGAGCGCCTTCCCGTCGGGCGCGAAGGCGGGCTGGGTGTAGGCGTCCCGGCCCTGGCGAAGCAGGACGCGCTCGCGCCCGGTCGCGAGCGCGAGGAGGCGGACGCTTCCGTCGGCGCCCACATAGGCCAGGAGCCGGCGCGGCGGGTGGTGGCTCAGGCCGCGGGGCTCGGTGGCCGTCCGCACTCGGCGCGGCGTGCCGTCGCGCACCACGTAGGCGTGCCAGCGCCCGTCGTCGCCGAGGCCGGCGAAGGCGGCACCCTCCGGCCACCGGGCGGGCGTGCCACCGGCGGCGCCGCAGGCCCACACGGAGAGGGCGGCGAGGAGGGGGATCGCGGTGGTGGACGGCCGTGTCATCGCCGGCTTCCCTGCGTGCGGCA
>WFOW01000394.1 GCA_015487895.1 Gammaproteobacteria bacterium
ATGCTCGAGGGCACGGTGGTGCGGGTGCTGCTCCTGTTCTACCTGGCGCCGGCCTGGGCGGCCCTGCTCGGCTGGCTCCTGCTCGGCGAGCGCCCGGGCCTGCGCGGGGCCGCGGTGGTGGCCGTGGCGCTCGCGGGCGCCGCCGTCATGCTGTGGGAGCCCGCGGCCGGCCTCCCGCTGCCGGCGGGACGCGCCGACTGGCTGGCCCTGAGCGCAGGGATGGCCTTCGCCGCCGCGAACGTGTGCGTGCGGGGCCTGCGGGGCGTGCCGCTCGGCGCCAAGGCGCTCGTGACCTGGGCGGGGGTCGCGGGCCTGGCAGGCCTCGGCGTGGCCTGGCTCGAGCCCGCCGTCCCGGCGGCGCCGGCGGTGGCCTGGGCGGGGGCGGCGGTCCTCGGCGCGGTGGGGCTCACCACCATGACGCTCGCCGTGCAGTACGGGGTCGAGCGCATGCCGGTGCACCGCTCGGCCGTGATCCTGCTGTTCGAGCTGGTGGCGGGGGCGGTCTCGGCCGCCTGGCTCGCCGCCGAGGGCATCGCCGCGCGCGAGTGGGCGGGCGGGGCGCTCATCGTGGCCGCGGCGCTGGCGGCCGCGCGCGGCGAGGGCGGCGCGGGAGCGGCGGCGGAGCGCGCGGCCTCGTGACGCGGCTGCACCACGTGAGCCTGGTCGTCGCGGACACGGCCCGCGCGCTGCGCTTCTGGCGCGACCTCGTGGGGCTGGAGGTGCTGCCCGACCGCCCGGACCTGGGCTACCCCGGGGCCTGGCTGGACCTCGGCGGCGGGCAGCAGCTCCACCTGCTGGAGGTTCCCAACCCCGATCCCGCCACGGGCCGGCCCGCGCATGTGGGGCGCGACCGCCACCTCGCGCTCGCGGTCGAGGACCTCGACGCCTGGGCGGCGCGGCTCGAGGCCGCGGGTGTGGCCTTCACGCGCAGCCGCTCGGGCCGGCGCGCGCTCTTCTGCCGCGACCCCGACGGCAACGGCCTCGAGCTGGTCGAGATGCCCCTCTCAGGAGGCTGAGGGCGCCTCCGCGTCGGCGTCCAGGGCGGCCACCAGCCGCTCGCGCAGGCGCTCGAGCGCGGCCGCATCGCGCAGCGGCTCGCCGCGCGCGTCGGTGACGAAGAAGACGTCCTCGGCGCGCGCGCCGACGGTGGCGATGCGCGCGTTCTGCAGCCGCACGCCGCACTCGGCGAAGGCGCGCGCGACGCGCGAGAGCAGCCCCGGGCGGTCGGCCGTGATGAGCTCCACCACCGTGCGGCGGTTGCGCTCGTCCTCGCTGAAGGAGACCTCCGTGGGAATGCGGAAGTGGCGGTGGGTGCGCGGCGGGCGCCGGGTGACGCGCGGCACGGGGGCGCCCGCCGCCAGCAGGCGCTCGAGGGCGCTGCGGATCTCCTCGGCGCGCCAGTCGTCGGCGATGGGGGTGCCCTCGCGCTCGAGCACCAGGTAGGTGTCGAGGGTGCGGCCGCTGCGCGAGGAGATGATGCGCGCGTCGACGATGGTCAGCCCCATCTGGTCGAGCAGCGCAGTGGTGGCGGCGAAGGCGTGGTCCTCGCCGGCGCCGTAGACGAAGATCTCGGTGGTGCCGCGGGGGCCGGCACGGCGCACCAGCACCAGCGGCAGGCGCTCGGCGCGGGCGATGGCCGCGGTGTGCCAGGCGATCTCGGCCGGCTGGTAGCGCAGGAAGTAGTCCTCGTCGAAGTCACGCCAGACGCGCTCGACCGCGGCCGGGTCCACGCCCTCGGCGCGCAGCAGGCGCCGCGCCTCGGTGCGCGCCTCGCGGATGCGCTCCTCCTTGTCCACGGGCTGCTCGAGGCCGCGGCGCAGGGCGCGGCGCGCGAGGTGGTAGAGCTCGGCGAGCAGGGCGTCGCGCCAGGAGTTCCACAGGTTCGGATTGGTGCCGCGGATGTCGGCGACCGTGAGCAGGTAGAGGTAGTCGAGGCGCATCTGGTCGCCGACCAGGCGCGCGAAGCGGTTCACCACCTCCGGGTCGCCGAGGTCCTCGCGCTGGGCCGTCATGGACATCGCCAGGTGGTGGCGCACCAGCCAGGACACCAGCCCGGTGTCGTGCTTGCCGAGCCCGTGCGCGCGGCAGAAGTCCTCGGCCATGCGCGCGCCCAGCACCGAATGGTCACCGCCGCGGCCCTTGCCGAGGTCGTGGAAGAGGCCCGCGAGATAGAGCAGCTCCGGCTTGGGCAGGCGTTGGAAGACCTCGCTGCACAGCGGCAGCTCGGCGGCGTGCTCGGGCAGCGCCATGCGCCGCAGGTTGCGCACCACGAACAGCGTGTGCTCGTCCACGGTGTAGGCGTGGAAGAGGTCGTACTGCATCTGCCCCTCGACCTCGCCGAAGGCGGGCAGATAGGCGCCGAGCACCCCGTAGCGGTGCATGCGCCGCAGCTCGTGCGTGATGCCGCGCGGCTGGCGCAGCAGCTCCATGAACAGGCTGCGCGCGCGCAGGTCCGCGCGGAAGCGCTCGTCGACGAGGTGCAGGTGCTCGCGGATCAGGCGTATGGTCGAGGCGCGCACGCCGGCGAGCTCCGGGTGCTGGGCGAGCAGCAGGAAGATCTCGAGCAGGGCGAAGGGATGGCGGCGGAAGACGCCGGGGTCGCGCGCCTCGATGAAGCCGTGGCGCACCTGGAAGCGCCGCCCGAGCGGTGCCGCCGCGCCCGGCTCGCCGCGGTGCAGGATCTCCTCCTCGAAGTGCTGGAGCAGCATCTCGTTGAGGCGCGAGAGGGTCTGCACCGTGCGGTAGTAGCGTTTCATGAACTGCTCGACGGCGAGGTTGGCGTCGTCGTCGCGGTAGCCGAAGCGCCGCGCCAGCTCGGGCTGGTGGTCGAAGAGCAGGCGGTCCTCGCGCCGTCCGGTGAGCAGGTGCAGGCCGATGCGGATGCGCCACAGCAGCGCCTGGCCCTCGGCGAGCTCGCGGTGCTCGCGCTCGGTGAGGAAGCCGTGGGCGACCAGCTCGTGCAGGTGCCCGGCGCCGTAGTGGCGCTTGGCCACCCAGCCGATCATCTGGATGTCGCGCAGCCCGCCCGGGCCCTCCTTGATGTTGGGCTCGAGCTTGTAGGCGGTGTCGTGGAAGCGGTGGTGGCGCGCCTCCTGCTCGCGCCGCTTGGCGGCGAAGAAGGCCTCGCTGGACCAGATCCGCTGCGGCCCGGTCGCCTCGCGCATGGCGCGGTAGAGGGCCTCGTCGCCGGCGAGCGGGCGCGCCTCCATCAGGTTGGTGGCGACCGTGACGTCGCGCGCCGCCTCTTCCACGCACTGGGCCACCGTGCGCACGCTGTGGCCGACGTCGAGGCGCAGGTCCCACAGCAGCGTCCAGAAGCCCTCCACGGCCGTGCGCCAGTCGGCGCCGTCATCGTCCTCGGGCACGAGGATCATGAGGTCCACGTCGGAGCGCGGCATGAGCTCGCCGCGCCCGTAGCCGCCCACGGCGACGAGGGCGAGGCGCCCGGCGTCCGGGCCGAGGCGCCGCCGCCACAGGGCGCGCAGGAGCTCGTCCATCTGCCGCGCGCGGCCGTGGACGAGCTCCGGGGCGGGCGTGCCCGCGTCGAATGCGGCGCGCAGGGCCTCGTCCATGGCGGCGAGGGCCGTGCGTGCGGCCTCGGCCTCGGAGGCCCCGCGCGCGAGGGCCTCCTCCAGCGCCGGCAGCGGCGAGGGCAGGGGCCCGGGGCGTGTGGCGGCGGCGCCGCGCATGGGCGCGGTGGGGCTCAGATCTCGCCTTCCTCGGCGCGCAGCGTCAGGACCTCGCAGCCGTCCTCGGTCACGAGCACGGTGTGCTCCCACTGCGCCGAGAGGCTGTGGTCCTTGGTGACCACGGTCCAGCCGTCGGCGAGCAGCTTCACGTGGCGCTTGCCGGCGTTGATCATGGGCTCGATGGTGAAGGTCATGCCGGGCTGCAGGACCAGCCCCGTGCCGGGGCGGCCGTAGTGCAGCACCTGCGGCTCCTCGTGGAAGCGCCGCCCGATGCCGTGGCCGCAGTACTCGCGCACCACGGAGTAGCCGTGCGCCTCGGCGTGGCGCTGGATGGCGTGGCCGATGTCGCCGAGGCGCGCCCCGGGGCGCACCTGGCGGATGCCGATGTAGAGGCACTCCTGCGCCACGCGCACCAGGCGCCTGGCCTGCACCGAGGGCTCGCCCACGAAGAACATCTTGCTGGTGTCGCCGTGGAATTCGTCCTTGATGACGGTGATGTCGATGTTGACGATGTCGCCGGACTTGAGCACCCGCTCCCCCGGGATGCCATGGCAGACCTGGTGGTTCACCGAGGTGCAGATGGACTTGGGGAAGCCCTTGTAGTTGAGGGGCGCCGGCACCGCCTTCTGCAC
>WFOW01000395.1 GCA_015487895.1 Gammaproteobacteria bacterium
GCCGCCGCCTCGAGCTCGTCGCGGTGGACCACCTGGCGGGCATCGCCGAAGGCGGCGGCCGACCAGGTGATCTGGGCGAGCGCGCGCGCGCCCGCCATCGAGGCGCACCGGCCGCAGGACCTCGCGGTCGTGGAGGCCGACGCCGTCGCCGTGCTGCGGCGCTACGCCGCGGGCGCGCTGCGGCCCGCGGGCGGGGCGCCGCTCATCCCGCTGCAGGCCGTGGACGAGGTGCTGGTGATGGGCGGCACGGGCCTGCTGCGCGCCTTCCAGCGGGCGCTGGCCCCGGGCGGCGCGCTGGCCGGGGCCTTCCGCCCGGGCGTCGAGGCCTACGGCACCGTCGGCAGCCCCATGCAGTGCATGCTCAAGGGCGTGTGCGCCCAGTGCCTGCAGTGGCAGGTGGACCCGCGCACGGGGCGGCGCACGCGGGTGGTGTTCTCGTGCGCCGAGCAGGACCAGCCGCTGCTGCGCGTGGACCTCGACAACCTCGCCGCGCGCCAGGCCCAGAACCGGCTCCAGGACCGCCTCGGCGACCTCTGGCTCCGCTACGTCCTCGAGCGGGCGGGGAGAGCCTGAGGCCGGGCCCCCGCCGGCCGGGTCCCGGGTGGGAGGAGGAAGGCTCAGCCGCCGGCGGCAGCCGCGGGCCGGGCGGCGGGCGCGCCGCCCGCGCCTTTCAGCAGCGCGCGTACGGGGTCGAGCAGCGCCGGGTCGTCCCACTCGCGCCCGCCGACGGCGCGGTAGGCCACCCGCCCCTGCGGATCGATGACGAAGGTGGTCGGCAGCGCCATGGTGCCGATGCCGGTGAGCTGGCGGTAGCGGTCGGCCACCTCGGAGCGCTCGTCGAGGAGGATGGGGAAGCTCAGGTCCATGCGCGCGGTGAAGCCGAAGATGGTGTCGGCGTCCTCGCCCACGTTGACCGCGACCAGCACGATGGGCTCGCCCCGTGCGCGGAGCTCGCGCCAGGCGCGCTCCATGGAGGGCATCTCCTTGCGGCAGGGCGGGCACCAGGTGGCCCAGAAGTTCAGGATCACCGCCTTGCCGCGCAGGTCCGAGAGCCGCAGGCGCCTGCCGTCGAGGTCGGCGAGCTCGAAGTCGGGGGCCGTGACCCGGGGCTCGACCGGGGTCAGGCCGCGGGTGAGGGCGGGCCCCGCGGCCAGGGCCGCCACGGGCAGCAGGCACAGGATCGGCGCGATCGCGCGTGTCAGGGCTCGATACACTCCGGGACCTCCTCGCCGGCTGCCGCCGGCCGTGGGATCGAGGGGACGCGGGCCTCCATCGTAGCGTGCCGCGGCGGTCAGCGCAGCCGCTCCACGTCGGGGGCGCACTCGACGTCCGGAATCACGGGCGCGAGGGGCCGGCCGTCCACGGCGAGCCGCAGGGCGAGGTCCACGTGGGCGCCGGGCGGGCGCCCCAGGACGATCATGCCCCAGTTGTAGTCGCCGGGGCCGTAGCGCACCCGGCTCGGGAAGAGCGCCCAGCGGAAGGCGATGCGCTGCGCGCGCGGCAGCCCCGCGGCGCGCCACTCGGCCTCCCACCGCTCGCGCAGCAGCAGGGGACGCGCGCCGTCGGGGCCGATGCTGCGCCAGCGGCGCAGGTCGGCCTCCACGACCCCCGCACCGTGGTTGCGGATCTCGAGCTGCAGCACGCAGGCCGCCGCGACGCGGTCGGCGCTCGCCCGGTCGAAGCCGCGCGCCAGAAGGAAGGCGCGCGTCTGGTCCGGCAGCCGCTGTGCCAGGTGGACCGAGACATCGGCGGACTGCCAGCGCCACCAGTGAAGGCCGGTCTCGGGGTCGGTGCCGCTGCGCACGGCGAGGCCGCCCGCCGCGGCGGCGCCCGGCAGGCAGAGCAGCGTGAGAAGGATCCCCGCGGCGCGGCTTCGCATCCTGGCATTGTAGCGTTCGGCGCGACAGGGACGCGCCTCGCGGCTATGCTGGTGCGCCGCCCGCCGGACGGCAGACGGAGAATGGACGAGCGGCGCTTCCTCATCGTGCTCTGGGCGTGGCTGGCCGCGCACGCGGCGGTGCGCGTGCTGGGATCGCCCGTGCTCGGCGTGGACGACGTCCAGCAGGCCGTGTTCACGCAGTCGCTCGACTGGCACTACGGCTTCCGGCAGCCGCCGCTCTACACCTGGCTGCTGATCGGCCTCTACGAGCTGCTGGGGCCTGGCCTCGCCCCGCACCTGGTGCTGCGCTACGGGCTGCTGTTCCTGACGGGCCTCGCGCTCCATCGCGCGGCGCTGCGCCTGCTCGGCGAGCCGCGCCTGGCGGCGGCGGCCGTGATCGGCTACACGCTGCTGCCGCTCTACGGCTTCGGGGCACACCAGGGCTTCACCCACACCACGCTCCAGTCTGCCTTCATGGCGCTTACCTTCCTGGCGGCGCTGCAGGTGCTCGAGCGGCCGACGGCCGCCGGCTACGGCGTGCTGGGCCTTTGCGTCGGCCTGGGCACCCTGTCGAAATACAGCTTTCCGCTCTATGCCGTGGCGCTCGCGCTCGCCGCGCTCACGCGTCCGGAGGGACGGGCGCGCCTGCGCGACCGGCGCCTGGCGCTCACGCTCGCGGCGGCGGCCGCGGTGGCCGGCCCCTTCCTCGCAGCGGCCCAGCGCGAGGGCTTCAGCCTCGCTGCGCTCGCGGCCGCCGCCGTCGGTGGGGACGAGGCGGGCTACGCCGGGCGGGTGCGCGCCGGGCTCGCGAGCGTGGCGCGCGCGGTGGCGGAATACCTCAGCCCCGCGTGGCTCGTGGCGCTCGCCCTCTTTCCGCGCGCCTGGCGGCCGCGGCTGCCGGAGCCCGGCCCGGGATGCGCGCTGGCGCGACGCTCGGTCGCCTTCGGCCTTGGCCTGCTCATCGTGGGCGTGGCTGCGGGGCTCGTCACCCATGTGGAGCAGCGCTGGCTGCCTCCGGTGCTCTTCCTCGCCCCGCTCGCCTTCGCCTGCCGCGCGGCCGCGGCGCGCGCGCTTGCGCCTTCGAAGCTCCGTGCCTACCTCGCCACCGCCGCGGCGCTGGCTGCGCTGGTCCTCGTTGGACGGGCGCTCTACTTCGCCGCGGGACCCCTGTGGGGCGACTGGAAGCGCGTGCACGTGCCGTACCCGGCGTGGGCGGACCAGATGCGCGCCCTGGGGCTCGCCCCGGCCCTGATCGTCGCCGACGACGAGCATCTGGCGGGCAACCTCCGCGTCCTGCTCCCGCAGGCCCGCATCGCCACGCCGCGCTACGCCTTCTACCTGCCGCCGCCCCCGCGGCGGCGCGGCGGCTGCCTGCTCGCCTGGCGCGCCGACCGCTCGCCCGATCCGCCGCCGCGCCTGCTCGCCTTCGCCCGCGAACGGCTCGGGCTCGCCCCGGAGCCCGGGCGGGAGCGGCGCATCTACCTGCGCGCGCCCCTGCTCGGCGCCGGCGAGCGAGGCCCCTTCGCGCGTCTCGGGCTGCTGCGGGTGCGCTGCCCTTTCGGGGTGGGCTAGCCGCGCCGCTCGGACGCGGTGGGCGCCGGCGCCTCGCCCTTCGCCGCGCGCTCGGGCGCTGCCGGCGGGTGGGCAGACTCCATCCCCCGCATCGCCTCCTCGGTCTCCTTGTTCATGACGATGATGCTGATGCGGCGGTTGATGGGGTTGTAGGGGTCCTCCTTGTCGAACAGCACCGTGGAGGCGAAGCCGACGATGCGGCCCACCTTCTTCGGGTCCATGCCGCCGGCGACGAGCTCGCGGCGGGCGGCGTTGGCACGGTCCGTGGAGAGCTCCCAGTTGCTGTAGTCGGCGCGGTTGACGTAGGGGCGCGCGTCGGTGTGGCCGCTGATGCTGATGCGGTTGGGCACCTCGTTGATGAAGCGGGCGAGCTCACGCAGGATCTTCACCGTGTAGGGCTTGAGCTGCGCGGAGCCGAGGTCGAACATCGGCCGGTTCTCCTTGTCCACGATCTGGATGCGCAGCCCTTCCGGCGTGATGTCGAGCAGGAGCTGGTCCTTGAAGGGCTTGAGCGCCTGGCTGCGCTCGATCGCCGCCTTGAGCTGGGCCATGAGCTCCTCGAGGCGGCGGCGCTCGAGCTCGCGCGCCAGCCGCTCGACCTCCTCGGGCGAGCCCCGCTTCCAGGGCTCGCCGTCGCGCCCCTTGGGCACGTCCATGGTGCCGCCGAAATTGATCATGCTGTCGCTGGCCCCGCCCGGCCCCTGGACGCTGGGGCTGGTGGAGGGGGTGGCGCTCGCACCCTCGACCGCGCTCGGGTTGCGGAAGTACTCGGAGATGGCGCCGAGCTGCTCCTCGGTGGTGGCCTCGAGCAGCCACATGAGGAGGAAGAAGGCCATCATGGCGGTGACGAAATCGGCGAGCGCCACCTTCCAGGCGCCGCCATGATGGCCGTGGCCGCCCTTGCGGACCTTCTTGACGACGATGGTGTGCTTCTTGTCGTCCGCCATGGGCGCTCAGGGCCTCAGCCCTTCTTCTGCTTGATGTGCTCCTCGAGCTCGCGGAAGCTCGGGCGCAGGCTCGGGTACATGGCCTTGCGGCCGAACTCGACCGCCACCTGGGGGCTGTAGCCGTTGACCGTGGCGAGCAGGCAGACCTTGATCACCTCGAAGAACTTGCCGTCCTCGCGCACCACGTGCTCCAGCGCCTGGCCCATGGGCCCGACGAAGCCGTAGGCGAGCAGGATGCCGAGGAAGGTGCCCACGAGGGCGGCGGCGACGTGGGCGCCGATCTGCTCGATGGGCCCGCCGATGGAGGCCATCGTGATCGTGATGCCGAGCACCGCGGCCACGATGCCGAAGCCCGGCAGTCCCTCGGCGACCTTGTTGATGGCGGAGGCCGGGAGCTCGGCCTCCTGGTGGTGGGTCTCGATCTCCACGTCCATGAGGTTCTCGAGCTCGAAGGGGTTCATGTTCCCGCCCACCATCAGGCGCAGGTAGTCCGTGATGAACTCGACGGCGTGATGGTCCTTCAGGATGCGCGGGTACTTCTTGAAGATCTCGCTGTTCTCGGGCTCCTCGACGTCGTTCTCGATCGCCATCAGCCCCTCCTTGCGCGCCTTGGCGAAGAGGTCGTAGAGGAGCGAGAGCAGGTCCATGTAGGCGGCCTTGTTGTAGCGTGGCCCCTTCATGATCGTCGGCAGGCTCTTCATCACCCGCAGGACGATCTTCATGGGGTTGGCGATGACGAAGGCGCCGAAGGCGGCGCCGCCGATGACCAGCAGCTCGTAGGGCTGCCAGAGCGCGGCCAGATTGCCGTGCGAGAGCACGTAGCCGCCCGCCACGCTTCCGATTACGATCACGATTCCGATGATCAGGTTCATCGCCGCTGCGCCTTAGGTCCTTTTCCGTATCCTGTGTGTACGGGCCTCGCGCCCGCTTATCGGCCGGTGGGGCGCCGGACTTGAGCCTGCGGCCGGGAGGCTAAAGGGCCGCGGCATCCGGCCGACATGCACGGGGACGGGCCTGGCCGCGGAAGGGACGATGACGGAAGGGCTGGCAGCTTGGGCGCAGCGGGCGGCCACGGGGCACCTGGCCGTGGGCCGCATCGTGCGCGAGGCCATGCGTGCCATGGAGGCGCAGGGGCTCGAGGACGTCGACCCGGACGAGGCCGCCGAGGTGATCGAGCGCGACCCCGCGCTCACCTTGCATCTGGTCGGGGCGGCCAACGCCGTCGAGCACCGGCACCTCGACAGCGAGGTGGGCACGGTGCGTCACGCCGCCCTCATGCTGGGCACGGCGCGCCTCTTCCCGCTGGCACGCACCCTGCCCGTGGACGACGAGGTGCTGCGCGGCGAGGCCCTCGCGGGCTACCGACATGCGGTGGCGCGGGCGCGGCGTGCGGCCGTGCTGGCGCGCGACTGGGCCCGCCAGCGCGGAGACCAGCTCCCGGAGGAGGTCTACGTGGCGGCGCTGGTGCCCTTCTCGGGCGAGCTCGCCGCCTGGACCTGGGAGCCGCAGGCCATGGTGGCCGTCGAGGAGGCCGTGTCCGACGGCATCGCGCGCGAGGACGCCGAGTACATCGTGCTGGGCTGCGCGCTGGCCCGGGTGAGCGCCGCCGTGGCACGGGTTTGGGGCCTGCCGCCGCTCGGGGTGCAGGCGCTCGATCCGGCGAACGCGCTGCAGCCGCGCACCTACGGCGTCATGCTCGCGGCCGAGCTCGGGGCGGCCCTCGACCGCGGCTGGACCGATCCGGTGGCGCGGGCGACGCTGGCCCAGGCCGCGGCCTGGCTGGAGGCGGGTGCGGCCGAGCTGGAGGCGCGCGCCCGGGAGCTGCTGGCCGAGGCGGGCCTGGCCGTGCCCGAGTCGGTCCCGCCGCCGCCGCGCGCGCACTACGCGCTGGCGCCGCGCCCGGACCGCTATGCGGCGGCGCTGGCGGCCCTCGCCGACGCGCCGGCCACGCCGATCGACCACGCGGTCGAGCTCGCCCTCGATGCCCTGCACGAGGGGCTCGGCCTCAACCGCGTGGTGTTCGCGCGCCTGGTGCGCCACGGCGAGGCCCTGCGCGCGCACCGCATCCGGGGCACCGAGCACAGCCCGGCCTTCAACCGCTTCGAGCTCCCCATGCTTGGGCGGCACCTGTTCGCCGAGCTCGTCGAGAAGGGCGGGTGCCTGCGCGTGAGCGCCGCCGACGAGGGCACCTGGCGGCGCGTGCCCGAGGCCGTGCGCGAGCTGGTGGGCGTGCCGGTGTTCTTGACGGCGGGGGTGCGCCGCCGCGGCGAGCCGGTGGGGCTGCTCTATGCCGACCGGCGCGACCCGGAGCTGCCCATCACCGAGGCCGAGCGCGCGCGCTTCGCCGAGGTGGTCGAGCGCCTGGAGCGGACCCTGTCCCCGGCCTAGGCGGCCTCCAGCAGCCGGCGCAGGGTGAGCGCGTTGCGCGCCGCGTGGCCGCGCTCGTCGTTGTCGAAGAAGATCCAGACCTCGTGCCCCGCGCGTGCCCACGCGGCGGCCCGCCGCGCCCAGGCGCGGAGCGTGGGGGTGGCGTAGCTTCCCGTGTAGGGACCGTCCGGACCGTGCAGCCGGACGTAGACCAGGGATGCGGTCACGGCCAGCGGCGACAGCGTCCCGCCGAGATCGAAGATGCAGAACGCGGCCCCGTGGCGCTCGAGCAGGCGGTAGACCTCCTCGCGGTGCCAGTCGGGATCGCGGAACTCGAAGGCGCAGGGCAGCCCTTCCGGCAGGGCCTCGAGGAAGGAGGCCAGACGTGCGGCGTTGCAGCGCCAGCGCGGCGGGAGCTGGAAGAGGAGCGGCCCGCGCCGCCGCCCCAGCGGGGCGATGCGGTCGAGGAAGTCCGCGAGCAGCGGCCCCGCGTCCTTCAGCTTGCGCCGGTGGGTGAGCGCACGGTTGGCCTTCACCGCGAAGCGAAAGGTGGCCGGCACCTGCGCCGCCCAGGCGGCGCAGGTCTCGGGCTCGGGGGTGCGGTAGAAGCTGTTGTTGATCTCGACCGTGCCGAAGCGGCCCGCGTACCACTCGAGCCAGCGCGCGGGCGGCAGGTCGCGCGGGTAGAAGGGGCCTCGCCAGTGCGGGTAGTGCCAGCCCGAGGTCCCCACCCGCACCCGGCCTGCCGTCATCGGATCTCCTCGGTGGCGTAGCGCTTCTCCAGGATGCGCGGGCGGATCAGGGCGTAGCCCTGGATCTGCCAGTGGGCGAGCTCGGTGATGGCCGAGGGCACCACCAGCACGAAGTCGTGCAGGTCCTCCGGGCGGTAGCCGAAGTCCCCGAGCGAGAGCCCGCAGACGCGGAACTCGACGCCGAGCTCGGCGTAGTAGCGCATGCGCTCCACGGCCTCGCGGTAGCGCGCGTAGTTGCGGCGCGCGAGCGTCACGAGCTCCTGGCCGTGCAGCACCACCTTGATGTCGAGCGCCTCGGGCGCGTAGCCGTAGGGCGCGGCGAGCAGGGGGTTCATGAGCGAGCGGATCCAGTGGAGCGCGGGGCCGATCTTCGCCGGATCGTCGAAGTAGAAGTCGAAGACGACCTTCTGCGGCGTATAAGGGGTCTGGACGCGCTCGCCGGCACCGGCGGCCAGTGCCCAGGCGGCGAGCGCGGCGGCCGCGGCGCGTGTCAGCGTCTCGTGCATGGCGGGATCTCCTGCGGCGCTTCCAGCCCGAGTATAGGCGGGCGCGGCGCCGCGGGCTCAGCGGCCGCCGCCCAGCCAGTCGCGGACCGCGCGCGCGACCGTCTCGGGGCCGTCCCCGGGACCGAAGCGCAGGACGCGGTCGGCCTCCTCGGGCGCGGGCGGGGTCCAGCGCCCGAGCTGGCGGCGCATGACCTCCACGCCGGCCTCCGAGGCGTCGGCGCCCGCCGCGGCGCGCTCGTGCACGCGCGCGGCCAGGACCTCCTCCGGGGCCTCGAAGGCGAGGATGGCGAAGGGCACGCCGCGCCGGCGGGCGAGCTCGCGGAAGGGCGCGCGGTGCTCGGGGAGCAGGAAGGTGGCGTCCACGATCACCGGCAGGCCCGCCTCCAGCACCGTCTCCGCCAGCTCGAGGAGACGCGCGTAGGTGCGCCGGTGCGCCTCCGGCGTGTAGATGCCCTGGTCGGCGCCGGAGCCGGTGCGCGCCTCCGGCGGCAGCCCGAAGAGGCGCTTGCGCTCGACGTCGGAGCGCAGGCGCACGGCGCCGAGCGCCGCCAGCAGCCCCTCGCTGCCCGTGGTCTTGCCCGCGCCGGCCACGCCCGCCGTCAGCAGCAGCAGCGGGCGCGGCGGCGCCGCGTAGCGCTCGGCGAGCCCCACGTAGGCGGCGTACTGCGTGCGGGCCTCCGCAGCCTCGCGCTCGTCCAGCCCGGGCTGCGCGAGGCGGATGCGCGCGACCTTGGCGCGCACCATGGCGCGGTAGGCCTGGTAGTAGCGCAGCACCGCCGTGCCGGCGTAGTCGCCCGTGTGCGCGAGATAGGTGTCGAGAAAGCGTGCGGCCAGCGCCGGCTGCTCCCGCGCCTCCATGTCCATGACGAAGAAGGCCGCCTCGCTGACGACGTCGATCCAGCGCAGGTTGTCGTTGAACTCGATGCAGTCGAAGATCACGAGCTCGCCGTCGACGAGCGCCATGTTGCCGAGGTGCATGTCGCCGTGGCATTCGCGCACGAAGCCGCCGCGCTTGCGCGCGGCGAGCACCGGCTCGAGCCGCGCGTACGTTTCCTCGGCCCAGCGGCGCAGGCGCTCGAGCTGCCCGCGCTCGGCGTCGGTCCCGAGCAGCGGCGCGATCTGCTCGAAGTTCTGCCGCACCGGGAAGTGCACCCGCTCGGGCTCGCCGTAGGGCGCCTCGGCGCCCGCGACCGCCACACGGGCGTGGAAGGCGGCGGCGGTGCGGGCGATGCGGTCGACGAGCGCCGCATCCACCTCGCCGCGCTCGAGCAGGCGGTCGAGGAGGCGCTCCTGGGGGAAGCGGCGCATGTGCACCGCGTGCTCGATGGCCTCGCCCGCGCCGCCCAGCACCGGTGCCTCCGGCGTGCCCGTGATGGCGACCACCCCCAGGTAGAAGTCCGGCGCCAGGCGGCGGTTGAGGCGCACCTCCTCCTCGCAGCAGCGCCGCCGCCGCTCCAGGGTGCTGAAGTCGAGGAAGCCGAGGTCGAGCGGCTTCTTGATCTTGTAGGCGTGCTCGCCGGCCAGCAGGACGTGCGAGATGTGCGTCTCTATAATCTCGATCCGGTCCGCGGGATGCGGGTAGCGCGCCGGGTCGCGCAGCGCCTCGACCAGCACCGCCTGCCGCTCCAGGTCCAGCTCGGCCATCTCCAGCTCCGTCGCCAGCCAAAGGGAAGGACGAATCATATGCGAAGGCCCGCCGCCGCACGAGCCGTTCCCACGTCCCGCCCTCGGGGCCAGCGGCGCGGCGGGGGCTCGATCCTGACGCGTAACGGCTGTGTGCCCCCGGTGCGCGGCCGGCCCGCGGCGCGCTGGGACGATGGCTAGAGGCAGGGGCCGCAGGAGGCGTGGCGGGCGCCGGGGGGCACGGCGCCGCGCGGGCTGGCGCAGGCGCGTCGCCCTGCGCGCGGGCGTGCTGGCGCTGCTCGCGCTGGCGGCCTGGGTGGCGTGGCTGGACCTTCGCATCCGCACCGAGTTCGAGGGCAGGCGCTGGGAGCTGCCGGCCAGCGTCTACGCGCGGCCGCTCGAGCTCTACGAGGGGGCTGCGGTGGGGCGCGAGGCCGTGCTCGGCGAGCTCCGGCGGCTCGGCTACCGCCCGGTGCCGGGCGCGCCGCGCCCCGGCACCTACGCCCTCGAGGGCGCGCGCCTGCGCATCCACACGCGGCGCTTCCGCTTCTGGGACGGGGAGGAGCCGCCCCGGCGCGTGACGGTGCGATTCGCGGGCGGGCGCGTGGCCGGCCTCGCGCCCGCCGGAGGCGGCGCGCTGGCGCTGCTGCGCCTCGAGCCCGCGCTGATCGGCAAGTTCTATCCCAGGCACCGCGAGGACCGGGTGCTGGTGCGCCTCGAGCAGGTGCCGCGCCTGCTGGTCGACGCCCTGGTCGCGGTCGAGGACCGCGGCTTCTGGCGCCACCACGGGGTGGATCCGCGCGCCATTGCCCGCGCCCTGTGGGCCGACATCCGCGCCGGCGCGCTCGTGCAGGGCGGCAGCACGCTGACCCAGCAGCTCGTCAAGAACTTCTTCCTCGGCAGCGAGCGCACGCTGCGGCGCAAGGCCACCGAGGCGGTCATGGCGCTGCTGCTGGAGCTCCACTACTCGAAGGAGGAGATTCTCGAGGCCTACCTGAACGAGGTCTACCTCGGCCAGGACGGCCCGCGCGCGATCCACGGCTTCGGGCTGGCGAGCCGCTTCTACTTCGGCCGGCCGCTCGAGGAGCTCGACCTGCCGCGCATCGCGCTGCTGGTGGGGCTCGTGAAGGGGCCCTCCTACTACGACCCGCGCCGCCACCCGCGCCGTGCCCGCGAGCGCCGCGACCTGGTGCTGCGCCTGCTTGCCGAGCGCGGCGTCGTCGGCCGCGCCGAGGCGGCGCGCGCGGCGCGCGCGCCGCTCGGGGTCGTGCCGCGCCCGCCGGCGCTCGCCGAGTACCCGGCCTTCATGGACCTCGTGCGCCGCCAGCTCGCGCGCGAGTACCGCGAGGAGGACCTGCGCAGCCAGGGGCTGCGGATCTTCACCACCCTCGACCCGCTCGTGCAGGCGGCGGCCGAGCGCGCCCTGGCGCGCGGCATCGCCGCCCTCGAGCGCGCGCGCGGGCTGCCGCGCGGCAGCCTCCAGGGCGCGGTGGTGGTGCTGGACGCCGGCACGGGCGAGGCGCTGGCGGTGGTGGGCGGGCGCGATCCCCGCTACGCGGGCTTCGACCGCGCGCTCGATGCGCGCCGTCCGGTCGGCTCGCTGGTCAAGCCCGCGGTCTACCTGGCGGCCCTGGCCCATCCCGAGCGCTGGACCCTCGCCACGCTCGTCGAGGACGAGCCGCTCGAGGTGCCGCTGGACGACGGCGGCGTCTGGGCCCCGCGCAACCACGACGAGCGCTTCCGCGGGCCCGTGCCGCTCTACCGCGCGCTCGCCGAGTCGCTCAACGTCCCCACGGCGCGCGTGGGCCTGGCGGTGGGCGTGCCGGCGGTGGTGGACGTGCTGCGCCGGCTCGGCGTGCGCCGGACCCTGCGGCCCTATCCGGCGCTGCTGCTGGGGGCGGTGAGCCTGACGCCGCTGGAGGCGGCGGGCGCCTACCTGACGCTCGCCACGGGCGGCTTCCGCACCCCGGTGCGCGCCACGCGCGCGGTGCTCACGGCCGAGGGAGAGCCGCTGTCGCGCTATCCGCTGGAGACAGAGGCCGTGCTGGACCCGCGCATCGTCTTCCTCGTCGATCACGCCCTGCAGCGCGTGGTGCGCGAGGGCACGGCGCGCGGCCTGGCGCGCTACCTGCCGGTGGAGCGGCTCGGCATCGCCGGCAAGACCGGCACCACGGACGAGCTGCGCGACTCCTGGTTCGCCGGCTTCGCGGGCAACCGCCTCGCCGTGGTGTGGCTCGGCCGCGACGACAACGCGCCGGTGGGGCTCAGCGGCGCGGCGGGCGCGCTGCAGGTGTGGGGACGCCTCATGGCCGGCCTGCTGCCGACGTTGACGCCGTTCGCGCCCGTCGAGCCCGAGGGCATCGAGTGGGCGCACATCGATCCCGCCACGGGGCTGCGCGCTGACGGCGGCTGCGCCGGCAGCGTAGAATTGCCCTTCGTCGCCGGCTCGGCGCCCGCGGAACGGGCCCCCTGCGCCGGCACGCCGGGCCCGCTGAGATGGCTGCGCCGCATCTTCGACTGACCGCCGTTCCCGCCGCGTTCCCGCTGCTGGCCGCCCTCGCGGCCGCGGGCTGCGCCACGGCGCCGCCCGCGCCCGTGGTCGAGCCGGGCGGCGCGCCGGTGGAGGAGGCGTCGGCACCCTCGCGCCCTTCGCCGGAGGGCGCCGCGCCCGCCCCCCGCGGGCCGGTGCTCGCCCTCCTCGACGAGGCGCGCGCCGCCGAGCGCGCCGGCGACCTCGAGGGGGCTGCCGCGTCGGTCGAGCGCGCGCTGCGCATCGCTCCCCGTGACGCCGTGCTCTGGCACCGGCTGGCGCGCATCCGCCTGGCGCAGGGCCGCTGGCGGCAGGCGGAGTCGCTCGCGCGGCGCTCGCTGGCGCTCGCGCCCCGCGCGCGGGCGCTCGCCGCGCGCAACTGGCGCCTCATCGCCCGCGCGCGGCGGGCGCGCGGCGACGCCGCGGGAGCGCGCGAGGCCGAGCGGCGCGCCGCGGCCCTCGAGGGGGCCACTGGGTGAGCGGGGGCGCCCCCTACGACGTCGAGCGTCTCATCGCGGAGGCGCGCCGCCTGGCGGCCGAGTACCGCCGCGCCACGGGCCGGCCGCTCGCCGGCGTCAGCGGCGAGATCGCCGAGCACGACGCCGCGCGCCTCCTCGACCTCGAGCTCTGCAGCGAGCGCCCGGGCGGCTGGGACGCCATCGGCCGCGGCCGGCGCGCCGGCAAGCGCATCCAGATCAAGGCGCGCGCGATCTTCGACGAGCGCAAGTCGGGCCAGCGCATCGGCCAGCTCAAGCTGGACAAGGAATGGGACAGCGTGGTGCTGGTGCTCTTCGACGAGAACTTCGAGCCCTTCGAGATCTGGG
>WFOW01000396.1 GCA_015487895.1 Gammaproteobacteria bacterium
AGGAAGCCCTGCGCGGCGCCGCCGCGCGGTAGCGCTCAGGGCTCAGGGCGAGGTGTTGCCGCTCCATCGGCCGCCCTCCGGAGGTCGGGTTGCGAGGGGACCCCCGCCCCGAGGCCGGCCGGGCCGATTGCGCACGCGGCCCCGGCCGGCGCGGGTGCCGGGCGCCGGCCCTGTGGCGGCGTCGCTCTGGTTCGCCCATGCATATGCCGATGCCTCGGGGGCTCGGAGACATCCGGGCCGCGGCGCCGCGCGGCCCTCGCGCCCCCTATCGGCAGGGCACGCCGGAACTTGAGCGCCGGGGCGCCTCGCCCCTCAGGGAACACCCGCGTGCCGACGGCGTCAGCACGCCGCCTGCTCGAGACGGCGGACCACGTCCGGGAGCTCGGCGGCGGGGACCGGCGGGCTGAAGAGATAGCCCTGGGCGGCGCCGCAGCCCTCGGCGCGCAGGAACTCGAGCTGGGCGCGGGTCTCGACGCCCTCGGCGACCACCTCGAGCCCCAGGCTCTGCCCGAGGGAGAGAATCGCCCGCGCGATCGCCCGGTCCTCGGCGTCGTCCGGCAGGTCGCGCACGAAGGAGCGGTCGATCTTGAGCACGTGGATCGGGAAGCGCTTGAGGTAGGCGAGCGAGGAGTAGCCGGTGCCGAAGTCGTCGACGGCGATGCGCACGCCCGCCTCGCGCAGGCGCCGCAGGCTGGCCACGGTCTCCTCGACGTCGGCCATCACCACGCTCTCCGTGAGCTCGATCTCCAGGGCATCCGCGGCGCCGTCCAGGCCCGCCGCGGCGAGCGCCGCCCGGACGTCCGCGACCAGCCGCGGATCATGGAGCTGCCGGGCCGACAGGTTGACGGCCACCGCGATGCCGCGCAGGCCTTCCTTCCGCCAGGCGCCGAGCTGCCGGCAGGCGCTCTGCAGCGCCCACCGCCCCACGGGCACGATCAGGCCCGTGTCCTCCAGCACCGGCACGAACTCGGCGGGCGAGACCTGCCCGAGCTCGGGATGGCGCCAGCGCGCCAGCGCCTCGACGCCCGTGACCCGGCACGTGCGCAGGCATACGCGCGGCTGGTAGTGCAGCTCGAGCTCCCCGCGCTCCAGCGCCCGGCGCAGGTGCGTCTCGAGGTCGAGCCGGCGCGCGGAGCGCGCCCCCAGGTCCGCGGAGTAGAAGCGGCAGCCGTCGCGCCCTCCCTCCTTGACACGGTACATGGCGGTGTCAGCGTGCCGCAGGAGCAGGTGCGCGTCCTCGCCGTCGCCGGGGAAGAGGCTCACGCCGACGCTCGCGGTGACGAAGAGCTCCCGCCCCTCCACCGCGACGGGGGCGGCCAGCGCCGCACGCAGCTTCCCGGCCACGCGCGAGGCGTCCTCGGCGCGCGCCATGTCCTCGAGCAGCACGGCGAACTCGTCGCCCCCGAAGCGCGCCACGGTGTCGCCGTCGCGCACGGCCGCGCGCAGGCGCCGGGCGACCTCGACCAGCACGGCGTCGCCCGCCGCATGGCCCAGGCTGTCGTTGACGAGCTTGAAGCGGTCGAGGTCCAGGAACAGGACCGCCAGCACCCGCCCGTGGCGTCGCGCGCGCGCCATGGCCTGCTCGAGGCGGTCCAGGAAGAGCGCCCGGTTGGGCAGCCCCGTGAGCACGTCGTGATGGGCGAGATGGCGCAGGCGCTCCTCGCTGCGGATGCGCTCGGTGATGTCGCGCCCCGTGGAGACGAAGTGGGTGATGCGCCCCTCCTCGTCGCGGATCGGGGTGACGACCTTCTCCTCGTGGTACAGGGAGCCGTCGCGGCGGCGGTTCGTGAAGACCGCGCGGAAGGTCCCCCCCCGCAAGAGCGTCTCCCACATGGTCCGGTAGAACGCGGCCGTATGCATCCCGGACTTGAGGATGGCGGGTGTGGCGCCGACCGCCTCCTCGCGCGGAAAGCCCGTGACCGCCTCGAAGGCGGGGTTGACGTACTCGATCACCCCGCGGGCGTCCGTGATCATGACGGCATCCGCCGCCTGCTCGACCGCCTGCGCCAGGCGCTCGCGCTCGGCGCGCGCGTGCACGGCCGCCACCGTGAGCCGCTCGCGCTCGCCGACCTCCTCGGCGATCACGAGCAGGCGGGCGCGCCCCCGCTCCGGCCCGCCCCGCACGACCGGGAGGGGCACGAGCACCGCCTGCCAGATGCTGCCGCCCGCCTCGATC
>WFOW01000397.1 GCA_015487895.1 Gammaproteobacteria bacterium
AGATGTGTATAAGAGACAGGCAAAGGGCCGGGTGGGGGCCCGGATGGCGACCGGAAGGAGCGGCAGGGGAGGACGACGGATGCGGAGAAGCGTCACGCTTGCGGCGGTTCTGGCGGGGACCCTGGCGGGGGGCGGTGCGGTCCCCGCGGAGGAAGGCGACGGCCTCTACGGCGGCGTGTCCTGGGGGCGGACGGACGCCCGCGACGGGTGCGAGCAGTTTTCACGAACCTTTCCGACGCTTGCCTGTGACGAGTCCAGCAGCGGCTGGCGGGTCTTCCTGGGCTACCGGTTCGCGAGCTTCTTGGGCGTCTTCGGCGAGTACACGGGCTTCGGCGAGATCGATGCCGTGGCGTACACGAGCGGCGGCGCGGTCGCCGCGAGCGCAGACGGGGGCGGATACGGGCTCGGGCTCGAGGTGCGGGTGCCCGTTCTGGAGCGGTTCGAGGCCTTCGCCACGGCGGGGATGTTCCGCTGGGAGGTCGAGGCCAGCTCGAGCGGCGGCTACCGTGCGGAGGAGGACGATTCCGAGCCCATGTTCGGGCTCGGCGGCCGCTTCGCGGTCTCTCCCCGGTTCTGGCTCGGCGCGGAGTGGAAGCGCTACCAGGACGTGGGAGATCGGACGACGACCGGCCAGGACGACCTCGACTTCGTCTCGGTGACCTTCGAGCTGCGCCAGTAGCCGGCGCAGGTCGGAGGCGGCGGCGGGGCGCGCGGCGGCTTCCGGGCGCCTCGGCGGTCCCCTCTGCCGCTCAGCGGCGCCAGGCGGCGGCGAGGGCGGCGAGCGCCGCCGCGCCCAGCCCCCAGCTCAGCCACGGCAGCCCGCCCCAGGCGGGCGCGGCGAGCGGGGCGGCGAGCAGGGCGGCCACGAGCAGCCCGGCGCCGGTGACCGCGCGCACGGTGCGGCGGTTGGCGGCGCGGATCTCGCGCCGGATGCCGTCGAGGGCGCGGTCCGCGAGGCGCACCTCGAGCTCGCCGCCGGCGGCGCGCGCCAGCACGTCGTGGGCGAGCCGCGGCAGCGCCGGCACGGTCTCGCTCCAGCGCGGCAGCTCCTTGCGCACCTGCGCGCGCACCGCCCCGAGCCCGCTGCGCTCGCGCATCCAGCGCTCGAAGAAGGGCTTGGCGGTCTTCCACAGGTCGAGGTCCGGATAGAGCTGGCGGCCCAGGCCCTCGACGGCGAGCAGCGTCTTCTGCAGCAGCACGAGCTGCGGCTGCACCTCCATGTGGAAGCGGCGCGCGGTCTGGAACAGCCTGAGCAGCAGCCGGCCGAAGGAGATCTCCTTGAGCGGGCGCTCGAAGATGGGCTCGCACACGGCGCGGATGGCCATCTCGAACTCCTCCACGCGCGTGCCCCGCGGCACCCATCCCGACTCGACGTGGAGCTCGGCCACGCGGCGGTAGTCGCGGCGGAAGAAGGCGAAGAAGTTCTCGGCGAGATAGCGCTGGTCGTCGGGGCCGAGCGCGCCCATGATGCCGAAGTCGACCGCCATGTAGCGCGGGCGCGCGGGGTCCGTCGCGTCCACGAAGATGTTTCCCGGGTGCATGTCGGCGTGGAAGAAGTTGTGCACGAAGACCTGGGTGAAGAAGATCTCCACGCCCGTCTCGGACAGCCGCTTGAGGTCGACGCCGCGCGCGCGCAGGGCGTCGATGTCGCCGATGGGCACGCCATGGATGCGCTCGAGCACCATCACCTCGCGCCGGCAGTAGGGCCAGTGCACCTCCGGCACGTAGAGCAGGGGCGAGCCCTCGAAGTTGCGCCGGAGCTGCGAGCAGTTGGCGGCCTCGCGCATGAGGTCGAGCTCGTCGCTCACGGTGCGCTCGAACTCGGCCACCACCTCCACCGGCCGCAGGCGGCGCGCCTCGCGCACGTAGCGCGCCAGCAGGCGCGCCGTCAGGTGCAGCAGGCGCACGTCGCGGCGGATGACGCGCTCGATCCCGGGCCGCAGCACCTTGACCACCACCTCGCGCCCGTCCGGCAGGCGCGCCGGATGCACCTGGGCGATGGAGGCCGAGGCGAGCGGCGCATCGTCGAACGCGGCGAAGGCCTCGGCCACGGGCCGGCCGAGCGCGCGCTCGACGATGCGCCGCGCCTGCGCGCCCGGGAAGGGCGGGACGCGGTCCTGGAGCAGCGCGAGCTCGTCGGCGATGTCCTCCGGCAGCAGGTCGCGGCGCGTCGACAGCGCCTGGCCGAACTTGACGAAGATGGGGCCGAGGGCCTCGAGCGCGCGGCGGATGCGCACGCCTCGCGGCACCCCGCGCGCGAGCCACCACCCCGGCGTGAGGAAGGCGAGGAAGCGCAGCGGGCGGAACCAGGGGGTGGCGAGGAGCAGCTCGTCGATGCCGTGGCGCACCAGCACCCACTGGATGCGAGCGAGCCGCAGGAGGTCCGCGGGGTGCAGCACTAGGTGCCGCTCCCGCCCGCGCGCGCCGCCTCCAGCCGCCGCACGCGCGCCTCGAGGCGCTCGAGGTCGTCGCGCAGGCGGTCGACGGCGTCGAGGAAGCCCTCGACCTCGGCGCGCGGCGGCAGGTCGCGCGCCTCCTCGGTGAGGTATTCGGCGAGGTCGCGCGCGAGCCGCTCGGCGCTCTCGCGTGCCCAGCCCGCGGCGGCGCGCGCCGCGCGCCCGAGCTGGTGCGCGGGCGTGTCGCCGATCCAGCGCGCCGCGAGCCCCTCCCAGTCGATGGCGGTCCCGCGCAGGGCGGCCTGCAGCCGCGCGGCGAGCTCGGCGTCGCCCACGATGCGGACCTGACCCTCGGGCGCGCGGCCCTCGGCGGCGAGGCGCGCGAGCGCGAGGGGCGCGGCCGCCACCGTCACCTCGGGCTCGGCCGCCTCGGGCGAGGCCGCCGCGAGCACCCGCACGCGCCCCTCCTCCGGCCGCAGCGCCAGGCGCAGGCCGAGGCCCAGCACCTCGATCGCCACCACGCGGCCGGCGAGCGGGCGCCAGCGCGCGGCCGCATCCGGGTCGGCGGCGAGCCAGGCGTCGAGCGCCCCCTGCAGGGCGGCCTCGGCGAGCGGCTGGAGGACGGCCATCGCGCGCCCCCCGCTCAGGCGCGCCAGCCCCGGTGGACGGCGACCACGCCGGCGCAGAGGTTGTGGTGCTCGCAGCCCTCGAAGCCGGCCTCGCGCATCATGGCCTCCAGCGTCCGCTGGTCCGGGTGCACGCGGATGGACTCGGCGAGGTAGCGGTAGCTCGCCGCATCGCCCGCCACGAGCGCCCCGAGGCGCGGCAGCACGGCGAAGGAGTAGAGGTCGTAGAGCGGGCGCAGGGCGGCGAGCCGCAGGTGCGAGAACTCGAGCACCAGGGCGCGTCCCCCGGGCCGGAGCACCCGGTGCATCTCGGCCAGCGCCCGCTCCTTGCGCGTGACGTTGCGCAGCCCGAAGCCGATCGTGACGCAGTCGAAGCTCGCATCGGCGAAGGGCAGGCGCTCGGCGTCGGCCTGCACCCAGGAAAGCCCCGCGAGCCCCTCGTCGAGCAGGCGGTCGCGCCCGCGCGCGAGCATGGGGCGGCTGAAGTCCGCGGCCACCACCCGCCCCTCGGGCCCCGCCGCGCGCGCGAGCAGCCGCGTCAGGTCGCCGGTGCCGGCGGCGAGGTCGAGCACGCGCTCGCCGCGGCGCACCTGCGCCAGCGCCACGGCGAAGCGCTTCCACAGCCGGTGCAGCCCGAGCGACATGAGGTCGTTCATGAGGTCGTAGCGGTCGGCCACGGACTCGAAGACCGCCGCCACGCGCCGGGGCTTGTCCTCCTCGGCGACGCGCTCGAAGCCGAAATGGGTGGTGCCGCCCATCGCTCCCGCGCCGGCCGCGCTCAGCCGCCGTTGCCGCCCTCCGGCACGCGGCGCTGGTAGCCCGCCTCCTCGAGGCGCTTGAGGTAGTCCTGCCAGTAGCGCTCGTAGTTGACGGCGAGGTCGTGGAGCGTCTCCAACGAGTAGATGCCGGTGTTGTGGCCGTCGTCGAAGTGCAGGCACACGGCGTAGTTGCCCACCGGCTCGATCTTCTCGATGTTGACGTCCTCCTTGCCCTTGACGAGCACCATCTCGCCGGGGCCGTGGCCGCGCACCTCCGCCGAGGGGGAGTAGACGCGCAGGTACTCCGCCGGCAGCTTCGCCTGCGTGCCGTCGTCGAAGGCGATCTCGAGCACGCGCGACTTCTGGTGCAGCACGATCTTGGTCGGTCTGGGCATGATTCTTCTCCTCACAGGATGTAGCGGCTGAGGTCCTCGTCGGCCGCCAGCCCGGCGAGCTGGCGCTCGACGTAGGCCGCGTCCACCACCACCTTGCGCCCGGCGCGGTCCGGGGCCTCGAAGGAGACCTCCTCCAGCAGGCGCTCCATGACCGTGTGCAGCCGGCGCGCGCCGATGTTCTCGGTGCGCTCGTTCACCTCCCAGGCCACCTCGGCGATGCGCCGGATGCCGTCGTCGGTGAACTCGAGCTCCAGGCCCTCGGTGGCGAGCAGGGCCTGGTACTGCTCGGTGAGGGAGGCGTCGGGCTCGGTGAGGATGCGCACGAAGTCCTCCACGCCGAGGGCGTCGAGCTCGACCCGGATGGGGA
>WFOW01000398.1 GCA_015487895.1 Gammaproteobacteria bacterium
CCGCTACTCCATGTCGCGCGGCATCCCGCGCCTGCGCCGGGCCATCTGCGAGTGGTACCGGCGCCGCTACGGCGTGGAGCTCGACCCCGAGACCGAGGCCATCGTCACGATCGGCTCCAAGGAGGGCCTGGCGCATCTCGCGCTCGCCACCGTCGAGCCGGGCGACGCCGTGCTGGTGCCGAACCCGGCTTATCCCATCCACCCCTACGGCTTCGTCATCGCCGGGGCCGACATCCGCCACATCCCGCTGGCGCCCGCGACGGAGGAGGAAGAGTTCTTCGCCGAGGTCGAGCGCGCCATCAAGGACTCCTGGCCGCGCCCGAAGATCCTGCTCCTCAACTTCCCGGCCAACCCCACCACGCGCTGCGTGGAGCTCGGCTTCTTCGAGCGGGCGGTGGCGCTGGCGCGCGAGCACGGGATCTGGATCGTCCACGACTTCGCCTACGCCGAGCTCACCTTCGACGGCTACCTCGCACCCTCCATCCTGCAGGTGCCGGGGGCGAAGGAGGTCGCCGTCGAGTTCTACTCGCTGTCGAAGAGCTACAACATGCCGGGCTGGCGCGTGGGCTTCATGTGCGGCAACCCGGAGCTCGTGGGGGCGCTGGCGCGCATCAAGTCCTACCTGGACTACGGCATGTTCACGCCCATCCAGGTGGCGGCCATCACGGCCCTCGAAGGGCCCCAGGAGTGCGTGGCCGAGATTCGTGAGACCTACCGCCGCCGGCGCGACGTGCTGTGCGAGGGCCTGCGCTCCTTCGGCTGGGAGGTGGAGAAGCCGCGCGGGACCATGTTCGTGTGGGCGCCCATTCCCGAGCCCTACCGCGCCATGGGCTCGCTCGAGTTCTCCAAGCGGCTCCTCACCGAGGCCAAGGTGGCAGTCTCGCCCGGGGTGGGCTTCGGCGAGTACGGGGAAGGCTACGTGCGCTTCAGCCTGATCGAGAACGAGCATCGCACGCGCCAGGCGGTGCGCTGCATGCGCGCCATGTTCCGGCGCGACGCCGCGGCGGGCGCGGCCGTCGGGGAGGCGCGCTGATGCGCCCGGTGCGGGTCGGCCTGCTCGGCCTCGGCACCGTCGGCTGCGGCACCGTGACGGTGCTGCGGCGCAATGCCGACGAGATCGCCCGCCGCGCGGGCCGCGCCATCGAGGTGGTGCGCGCGGCGGTGCGCGACCCCGCGCGGCCGCGGCCCTGCGTCACCGAGGGCATCTCCGTCGACGGCGACGCGCGCGCCCTCGTCGAGGACCCCGCGATCGACGTCGTCGTCGAGCTCATCGGCGGCACCGATCCGGCGCGCGAGCTGGTGCTGGCCGCGATCGAGCGCGGCAAGCACGTCGTCACCGCCAACAAGGCCCTCATCGCCCTGCACGGCAACGAGGTCTTCGAGGCGGCGCAGCGCCGCGGCGTCATGGTCGCCTTCGAGGCCGCCGTCGCCGGCGGCATCCCCATCATCAAGGCCCTGCGCGAGGGGCTCGCCGGCAACCGCATCCTGTGGGTGGCGGGCATCATCAACGGCACCAGCAACTTCATCCTCACCGAGATGCGCGACGCCGGGCGCGAGTTCGCCGACGTCCTCGCCGAGGCACAGGCGCGCGGCTATGCCGAGGCCGACCCGACCTTCGACGTCGAGGGCATCGACGCCGCCCACAAGCTCACCATCCTCGCCTCCATCGCCTTCGGCATCCCGCTGCAGTTCGAGCGCGTCTACACGGAGGGCATCGGCCGCCTGACGGCCGAGGACGTGGCCTATGCGGGCGAGCTCGGCTACCGCGTCAAGCACCTCGGCATCGCGCGCCGCACGGAGGAGGGCGTGGAGCTGCGCGTGCACCCCACCCTGATCCCGGAGCGGCGCCTGATCGCCAACGTCGACGGCGTCATGAACGCGGTGCTCGTCATGGGCGATGCGGTGGGGCCGACGCTCTACTACGGCGCCGGCGCGGGCGCCGAGCCCACGGCCTCGGCGGTGGTGGCGGACCTCGTCGACGTGGTGCGCACCATGACGGCCGACCCCGGGAACCGCGTCCCGCATCTGGCCTTCCAACCGGACGCCCTCGCCGACCATCCGGTGCTGCCGATGGAGGCCGTGGAGACGGCCTACTACCTGCGCATGGAGGTCGAGGACCGGCCAGGCGTCCTGGCCGAGGTGGCGCGCATCCTCGGCGAGCGCGGCATCAGCATCGAGGCCGTGATCCAGAAGGAGCCGCGCGCGGGCGAGACGCACGTGCCGCTCATCCTGCTCACGCACCGCGTGCGCGAGGGGCGCATGAACGAGGCGCTGGCGGCCATCGAGGCGCTGCCCCCGGTGCGCGGCAGCGTCACGCGCATCCGTCTCGAGACCCTGGATGCCGGTGGACAGTAGGCAGCCGACAGGGAACAGTGAACAGTGAACGATAGGTAGGGGCACCGAAGGCCGCCCGAGTTTTCTGTCGCGTGGCTTTCTCCCCGTACACCGTAAACCGCAACCTGTAACCTTCATATGCCGTTCAGGACACGCTACACGGGCATCATCGAGCGCTACCGCGACCGCCTGCCGGTGCGCGACGACACGCGCGTCATCTCCCTGGGCGAGGGCGACACGCCGCTCGTGCGGCTCAACAACATCCCGCGCCGCCTCGGCCTCGACGCGGACCTCTACGTCAAGTACGAGGGCCTGAACCCCACGGGCTCCTTCAAGGACCGCGGCATGACCATGGCCGTGACCAAGGCGGTCGAGGACGGCGCGCGCGCCATCATCTGCGCCTCGACTGGCAACACCTCGGCCTCGGCGGCCGCCTACGCCGCGCGCGCGGGCATCACCGCCTTCGTCCTCATCCCGGACGGCAAGATCGCCCTCGGCAAGCTCGCCCAGGCCATGATGCACGGCGCCGTCGTGCTCCAGATCCGCGGCAACTTCGACGCCGGCATGCAGCTCGTCAAGGAGGTCGCCGCCGAGGCCCCGGTGACCATCGTCAACTCGATCAACCCCTACCGCCTGCAGGGCCAGAAGACCGCCGCCTTCGAGATCATCGAGGAGCTCGAGGGCGCGCCGGACTACCACTGCCTGCCGGTGGGCAACGCCGGCAACATCAGCGCCCACTGGATGGGCTACACCGAGTACTACGAGCACGGCATCGTCAACAGCCGCCCGGTCATGGTCGGCTACCAGGCCGCCGGCGCCGCGCCCTTCGTGCGCGGCGGGCCCGTGGCCGAGCCCGAGACCGTGGCGACGGCCATCCGCATCGGCAACCCGCAGAGCTGGGACAAGGCCTGGGCCGCGAGCCGCGAGTCCGGGGGCTGGTTCGACGCCCTCGAGGACGAGGAGATCCTCGCCGCCCAGCGCCTGCTCGCCGAGGAGGAGGGGATCTTCTGCGAGCCGGCCTCGGCCGCCTCGCTGGCGGGTGCCTTGCGAGACCTGCGCTCCGGGCGCATCCGCCCCGGCGCCAAGGTGGTCTGCACCCTGACCGGCCACGGCCTCAAGGACCCGGACATCGCCATCCGCCAGGCGGGCGAGCGCGTGCGCACGGTCGACGCCACCCTCGAGGCGGTGCGCGCCGCGATCCTCGGGGAGATCGAGGCTCGCGGCTGAGCCCCAGGCGATGGGGGCACCGGCCCGAGC
>WFOW01000399.1 GCA_015487895.1 Gammaproteobacteria bacterium
CATCGCGTCTCTCTCGTCACACAGAAAGTAAGGAAAAAAGGGCGCTTCCGGGCCCGGCCGCCCACGGTAGCACGCCGCAGGCCGCGAAGCGGCGAGAGGCGAGGGTCGGGAGGCGAGGGGTGGAGCGCCCTTCGGGCGCGGCCGCTTGGTCTTTCCCGTAACCCGTGAACCGTAACCTGTCACCTGCCCCTCGCTTCGCGGCCTGCGGCGTGCTACCGTGGGCGGCCGGGCCCGGAAGCGCCCTTTTTTCCTTACTTTCTGTGTGACGAGAGAGACGCGATGGCGACAGTCGAGCTGACCAAGGAAAATTTCGACGAGGTGATCTCGGGCAACGACATGGTGGTGGTGGACTTCTGGGCCTCCTGGTGCCAGCCCTGCCGCAGCTTCGCGCCCGTCTTCGAGGCGGCCTCGGAGCAGCACGAGGACGTGGTCTTCGCCAAGGTCAACGTGGACGAGCAGCGCGAGCTGGCGGGCTGGTTCCAGATCCGCTCCATCCCGACGCTGATGGTCTTCCGCGAGCAGGTGATCCTGTACGCCCAGCCCGGCGCGCTGCCGGCCTCGGCGCTCGACGAGATCATCGCCCAGGCCAAGGCCCTCGACATGGACGAGGTGCGCCGCGAGATCGAGGCGCAGCAGGCGCAGCAGGGGCAGGGCGGCGAGCCGCCGCAGGCCTGAGGAGGACGGACGCATGCGACCCTCGCAGGTGCGCGCCTTCCTGGACCGCGAGTTCACCAGCGTCGAGGCGGGTCGCCACACGCCCGTGATGCTGTGGGGCCCGCCCGGCGTGGGCAAGAGCCAGATCGTGGCGCAGGTGGCCGAGGCGCACGGTGTGCCGGTGGTCGACATCCGGCTCTCGCAGCTCGAGCCGAGCGACCTGCGCGGCATCCCCTTCCGCGTCGACGGACGGGTGGAGTGGGCCATCCCCTCCATGCTGCCCGACGCCGAGCGCCACGGGCCGAAGGGGATCCTGTTCCTCGACGAGATCACCTCGGCGCCGCCGGCGGTCTCGGCGGCGGCCTACCAGCTCATCCTCGACCGCCGCCTCGGCGACTACACGGTGCCGCCGGGGTGGGCGATCTTCGCCGCCGGCAACCGCCACGGCGACCGCGGCGTCACCTACCCGATGCCGACGCCGCTCGCGAACCGCTTCGCGCATCTCGACGTCGAGCCCAACCTGGACGACTGGGTGGCCTGGGCGCACGGGGCGGGGATCGACGAGCGGCTCATCGCCTTCCTGCGCTTCCGGCCGGAGCTCCTGTTCGACTTCGACCCGGCGCAGAACCCGATCGCCTTCCCCTCGCCGCGCTCGTGGGAGTTCGCCCACCGGGCGCTCGCGAAGTTCGGCGACGACCCGCAGCTGCTGCCGGGAGCGCTGGCGGCCTGCGTGGGGCAGGCCGCGGGCGTGGAGCTCGCCGCCTTCCTCGAGAACCTGGAGAAGATGCCGGACATCGACGCCATCGTGCGCGGCGAGGACGTGGAGGTGCCGGAAGGCATCGACCTGCAGTACGCCGTGGCCTCGGCGCTGGTGCGCCGCGGCATCGAGGCGGGCGCCGGCGAGGAGGGCAGGCGTGTGCTCGGGCGCATCCTCGCCTACGCGGCGCGCTTCCCGGAGCGCGAGATGGGCGTGATGCTGGTCTCGGATCTGCACCGCGCCGTGGGGCAGGCGCTCTTCGAGGTGCCGGAGTTCTCGGAGTGGGCGCAGGTCGTGGCCGACGTCATGCTCTACGACGTCTGAGCGGCCCTCCGGGACGGCCATGGGCAGCAGCGACCGGGTCCAGACCAAGCTCGCCGCGGCGCGCACGCGCCTGATCCTGGAGAAGCCCTTCCTCGGCGCGCTGGTGCTGCGCCTGCCGCTGGTCGAGGCCGACCCGCGATGGTGCCCCTCGGTGGCCACCGACGCGCGCGCCCTCTACTACAACCCCGAGTACGTCGGCAGCCTGCCGCTCGAGCAGCTCCAGTTCGCCCTCGCGCACGAGGCGCTGCACTGCGCGCTGTCGCACTTCGCCCGCCGCGAGCACCGCGTCAGGCACCGCTGGGACCTCGCCTGCGACCTCGCCATCAATCCGCTGCTGGTCAAGGAGGGGCTGAGCCCCGCGCCCGGCGCGCTCATCGTCCCGGACTTCGAGGGCATGAGTGCCGAGGAGATCTACCCGCTCATCAAGGACGACCAGGAGGAGGGGCACGAGCCCTTCGACCGCCACCTCTACGAGGGCGGCGGCCAGGGCGAGCAGGAGGGGCCGGCGCCCGAGCCGCAGGAGGCGCCGCGCCCGGACGAGCGCCAGGGGCGCGAGGGCCGGCGCCCCGCCGGGCCGCCGCCGCCGCTCAGCCCCCAGGAGCGCGAGCGGCTCGCCGAGCGCTGGCGGCGCTATCTCGCGGGCGCGGCGCAGCAGGCGCTGCAGGCGGGCAAGCTCGCCGGCGCGCTCGCGCGCATGGTCGACCGCCTGCTCGCCCCGCAGGTGCCCTGGCGCAGCCTGCTCGCCCGCTACCTGGTCGCGCGCGCCCGCGACGACTATACCTACACGCGCCCCTCGCGGCGCGAGGGCCAGGCCATCCTGCCCGCCCTGCGCGGGCACGAGATGGACCTGGTGGTGGCCCTCGACACCAGCGGCTCGGTGACGGACGAGGAGATCCGCGCCTTCGCCTCGGAGCTCGACGCCATCAAGGGGCAGGTGCGCGCGCGGCTCACGCTGCTCGCCTGCGACTGGGACCTGGCGCCCGAGGGGCCCTGGCGCTACGAGCCCTGGGAGCCGCTGACGCTGCCGAGGAGCCTCCGCGGGGGCGGGGGCACGCGCTTCCGGCCCGTCTTCGACTGGGTCGAGCGCGAGGGTCTGCGCCCCGACGTGCTGGTCTACTTCACGGACGCCCAGGGCGAGTTCCCGCCGCACGAGCCGCCCTATCCCGTCATCTGGCTGGTCAAGGGCGGGGCCCAGGTCCCCTGGGGCATCCGGGTCCAGCTCAACTGAGGCCGGCGCGCCGCCCGGAGTGCCCCGGGCCCTACGGCGCCGCCGCGGGCGGAGGAGGCGGCCGTGCCGGGGTTTCCAGGCCGGCGTTCGTTGGGCATGATGTGATGCGGCGCACGGCCCTGGGCCGCGGCGGGGCGGTAGGATCGGTCGTGCGGGAGGGGCCCGGCCGACCCGGATTCCGGGATGGGGGAGCCATGAGAGCCGTCGCACCGGCCAGGACCGTGGACGAGCGGCTGCGCGCCGCGGGCCGTCCCTACGACCTCGTGGCGGGGGTCTCCTGCACAGGCGACGCCTGCCCTGGGCTCCCGGACGAGGCCGAAGCGGCGGGCATCGGTCCCGGCGACCTGGTGCGCGGCGTCCTGCTGGTGTCGCCGACGGGCGAGACCTGTCTCGCGGTGGTGCCCGCCGGGACGCTGATCGACTTCAAGGCCCTGAGGGCGCTGACTGGCCGCTGCTGGGAGCCGGCGGGCCTGGAGGCCGCTGGCCGACGGTTCCCCGACTGCGATCCCGGCTGCGTGCCCGTGCTCGGCGAGGCCTACGGCGTGCGCGCGGTGGTCGACGTGGCCGTGGCGCGCATGGGCACGGTCCATTTCGAGGGCGGGCGCCACGGCTGCTACGTGCGGATGAGCGGGCGCGATTTCACCGCCCTGCAGCCGCACGCGCTCATCGCCCGCATCGCCCGGCCCGCACCCCGCGTGAGCGGCGCGGAGGCGGACGCCGGC
>WFOW01000400.1 GCA_015487895.1 Gammaproteobacteria bacterium
GGCTCGCCGTCGACGATGGTCTCGCCCTTCTCCACCTGCTCGCCGTCGAAGACCGTCACGTGCCGCCACTTGGGGATGAGCTCCTCGTGCGTCTCCCCGTTGGGGCCCGTGATGGTGATGCGCTGCTTGCCCTTGGTCTCCTTGCCGAAGGAGATCGTGCCCGAGATCTCGGCCAGCACCGCCGGGTCCTTGGGCTTGCGCGCCTCGAACAGGTCGGCGACGCGCGGCAGGCCGCCCGTGATGTCGCGCGTCTTGGTCGACTCCTGCGGGATGCGGGCGATGATGTCGCCCACCCCCACCATCTGGCCATCCTCAACGGCGACGATGGCCCCGGCGGGCAGGTAGTAGTGCGCCGGGATCTCGGTGCCGGGGATGGTGAGCTCCTGGCCGTCCTCGCCGACGATGCGCACCAGCGGACGCGTGTCCTTGTAGGCCGCGCCGCGCTGCTTGGGGTCGGTCACCACCAGGGTGCTGAGGCCCGTGACCTCGTCGGCCTGGCGCTGCACCGTCACGCCCTCGATGAAGTCCACGAACTGCACCTTGCCCGAGACCTCGGTGACGATCGGGTGCGTGTGCGGGTCCCAGTTGGCGACGATCTGGCCCGGCTCGACCGGGTCGCCGTCGTCGACGGTCAGCACCGCGCCGTAGGGAATCTTGTAGCGCTCGCGCTCCTGCCCGAGCTCGTTCAGGACGCTGATCTCGCCCGAGCGCGACACCGCCACCAGATTGCCCGTGGCCTCGTGGCGCACGGTCTTGACGTTGTGCAGCTTGATGCGCCCCTTCGACTTGACCTCGACGTTGCTCACCGCCGCGGAGCGGCTGGCGGCGCCGCCGATGTGGAAGGTGCGCATGGTGAGCTGCGTGCCGGGCTCGCCGATGGACTGCGCGGCGATCACGCCCACCGCCTCGCCGATGTTGACCTTGTGGCCGCGGGCGAGGTCGCGCCCGTAGCACTGCGAGCAGACGCCGTAGCGCGTCTCGCAGGTGATGGGCGAGCGCACCTTGACCTGCTCGATGGAAAGCTCCTCGAGCTTCTCCACCCACTTCTCGTCGAGCAGCGTGCCGCGCGGCACCACCACCTTGTCGGTGCCGGGCAGCACCACGTCCTCGGCGGTGACGCGCCCGAGCACGCGCTCGCCCAGGGTCTCGACCACGTCGCCGCCCTCGACGATGGGGGTCATGAGGAGGCCCTGCGTGGTGCCGCAGTCCTCCTCGGTGACCACCAGGTCCTGGGCGACGTCCACCAGCCGGCGCGTGAGGTAGCCGGAGTTGGCGGTCTTGAGCGCCGTGTCGGCCAGGCCCTTGCGCGCGCCGTGGGTGGAGATGAAGTACTGGAGGACGTCGAGACCCTCACGGAAGTTGGCCGTGATGGGGGTCTCGATGATGGAGCCGTCGGGCTTGGCCATGAGGCCGCGCATGCCGGCGAGCTGGCGGATCTGCGCCGCCGAGCCGCGCGCGCCGGAGTCGGCCATCATGAAGATGGAGTTGAAGGAGGGCTGCTTGACCTTCTTGCCGTCCGGAAGCTCCACCTCCTCGGTGCCGAGCTGCTCCATCATCACGCGCGCCACCTGGTCGTTGGTGTGCGACCAGATGTCGACCACCTTGTTGTAGCGCTCGCCGTTGGTGACCAGGCCCGAGGCGTACTGCTGCTCGATGGCCTTCACCTCCCGCTCCGCGGCCGCCAGGATCTCGGCCTTCTCCTTCGGGATCACCAGGTCCTCGACGCCGATCGACACGCCCGCCTTGGTGGCGTAGTGGAAGCCGGTGTACATGAGCTGGTCGGCGAAGATCACCGTCTCCTTGAGGCCGACCTGGCGGTAGCAGGCGTCGATCAGCTTCGAGATCGCCTTCTTGTTCATCACCTGGTTGACCAGGTCGAAGGAGAGCCCGTCCGGCAGGAGCTCGGCCAGCAGCGCGCGCCCGACGGTGGTCTCCACCAGGCGGCGGGTGGTCACGACCGTGCCGTCCTTGTCGGTCTTGCGCTCGCTGATGCGCACCTTGACCCTGGCGTGCAGCTCCACCTGGCGCGCCTCGTAGGCGCGGTGGACCTCGGCGAGGTCGGCGAAGACCATGCCCTCGCCCCGGGCGCCGATGCGCTCGCGCGTCATGTAGTAGAGGCCGAGCACCACGTCCTGCGAAGGCACGATGATGGGCGCGCCGTGGGCAGGCGAGAGGATGTTGTTGGTCGACATCATCAGCGCCCGCGCCTCGAGCTGCGCCTCGAGCGACAGCGGCACGTGCACGGCCATCTGGTCGCCGTCGAAGTCGGCGTTGAAGGCGGTGCACACCAGCGGGTGGAGCTGGATCGCCTTGCCCTCGATCAGCACCGGCTCGAAGGCCTGGATGCCGAGGCGGTGCAGGGTGGGCGCGCGGTTGAGCAG
>WFOW01000401.1 GCA_015487895.1 Gammaproteobacteria bacterium
ATCCTCGCCGGGGCCGGGACCGCCAACCGCGTCACGCTCCTCAACTGCTTCGTCATGGGCGTGATCGAGGACTCGATGGACGCCATCTTCGATGCGCTCAAGGAAGGGGCGCTGACCATGCAGCAGGGCGGCGGGATCGGCTACGACTTCTCCAACCTGCGCCCCAAGGGCACGCTCGCGCGCACCACCGGCACCATCGCCTCGGGCCCGGTCTCCTTCATGCGCATCTGGGACGCCATGTGCGCCACCGTGCTCTCCACCGGGGCGCGCCGCGGCGCCATGATGGCCACGCTGCGCTGCGACCACCCGGACATCGAGGCGTTCGTCACCGCCAAGCACGACCCGCACGAGCTGCGACACTTCAACCTCTCGGTGCAGGTCACGGACGACTTCGTGCAGGCGGTGCGCGCCGACGCCGAGTGGCCGCTGGTCTTCCCGGAGGCGCAGCTCGACGACGGCGACGGCGGCGAGCGGGTGATGCGCGTCTGGACCGGCGTGGACCGTCCGGTGCCGTGCCGCGTGCTGCGGCGCGTGCGCGCGCGCGAGCTCTGGGAGCGCATCATGCGCTCGACCTACGACTATGCCGAGCCCGGGGTGCTGTTCGTCGACCGCATCAACGAGTGGAACAACCTCTACTGGCGCGAGCGCATCACCGCCACCAACCCCTGCGGCGAGCTCCCGCTCCCCCCCTACGGCGCCTGCGACCTCGGCTCGGTCAACCTCACGCGCTTCGTGCGCGAGCCCTTCACGCGCGCGGCGCGCCTGGACATGGAGGGCATCCGCGCGACGGTGGAGGTCGGCGTGCGGCTGCTGGACAACGTGATCGACGCATCGCGCTTCCCGCTCGCGGCGCAGCGCGAGCAGGCGCATGGCTCGCGCCGCATCGGGCTCGGCGTGACGGGGCTGGCCGACGCCCTCGTCATGCTCGGGCTGCGCTACGACAGCGAGGCCGCGCGCGTGCTGGCCGGCGACCTCATGCGCGAGATCTGCCACACGGCCTACCGCGCCTCGGTGCGCATCGCCGAGGAGAAGGGCCCCTTCCCCTACCTCGAGCGCGAGCCCTATCTCGCCGGACGCTTCGTCGAGCGCCTGCCCGGCGACATCCGCGACGGCATCGCCCGCCACGGCATCCGCAACAGCCACCTGCTCGCCATCGCGCCCACGGGCACGATCAGCCTGCTCGCCAACAACGTCTCGAGCGGGCTCGAGCCCATCTTCGACTACGAGTTCACGCGCCGGGTGCTCGAGCTCGACGGCTCCTGGACCGAGTACCCCGTGCGCGACTACGCCTACGCACTGTGGCGCCGCGAGCACGGCGGGGAGCCTCTGCCGGCGGCCTTCGTGCGCGCGCAGGAGATCGCACCGCTCGACCACCTCGCGATGCAGGCCGCGCTCCAGCCGTGGGTCGACAGCGCCATCTCCAAGACCATCAACGTGCCCGAGGACCACCCCTTCGAGGCCTTCCGCGGCATCTACCTCGCGGCCTGGGAGAAGGGGCTGAAGGGCTGCACCACCTACCGCCCCAACCCCGTCACGGGCGCGGTCCTCAAGCCCGAGTCCGGAAACGCCGGCGGCATCCACTGCTGCAGCGTCGAGCGCGAGGCGGATTGATGGGTCGGGGGCGGGAGACGGGACGCGGGAGACGGGACGCGGGAAACGGGAGACGGGAAGAAGACGACAGAGAGCGGGCGGGGCCCTGAGGCCAGGCATACGGTGTACCGCCTCCGGAGTCCCTTCCGAGCCATGCCTCCACCTGGCGCGGGGATCGTGTAGACTGGCTGCCGTCATGCTGTATGTCGGCGTCAAGGAGGCGCGGCGGCGGTTCAGCGAGCTGCTCAGCCGCTGCGAACGCGGCGAGGAGATCGTGATCCTGCGGCGGGGGCGCGTGGTCTCGCGGCTGGTGCCGCCGGGGCGCCCCGTCGGAGGATCCGGCTTCCCTTCCATGGCTGCCTTCCGGCGCCGGATCGGACGACAGGGGACGTCGTTTGCCACGCTGCAGCGAAAGGACCGGGACGCCCGCTGATCCCCCCGCGTGGTATGCGGACACCAGCGTCGTGGGGGCGGTCTACTGTCCGGAGCCCCCAGCGAGCTTGCCGAGGCCGCCTTGAGGGCGCTGTCGGCGCCCCCTTGCGTGAGTGCGCTCACGGAGGTCGAGCTGGCGTGCCTGGTGGCACGCAAGAGGCGGATGGGCGAGCTCGACGCGGCCGAGGCCGCTGCCGTGCTCGCCGCCTTCGATGACCACCTCGCCGCAGGTGTGTACCGGCGCGTAGCGCTTGAGAGGCCCGTCTTCGCGAGGGCGCGTAAGCTCGTGACAGAGGCGCCTGCACCCGTGCGCACGCTGGACGCGCTCCATCTCGCCGTGGCGATGCGTCACGCCCTCGGCCTGATCACCGCAGACCGGGCGATGGCCAAGGCGGCCGTTGGCCTGGGGCTCGCGGTTCGGCGGGTCGGGTGAGCGGAGCTGGCGACGGGGGACGGGAAACGGGAGACAGGAGACAGGAGACGGGAGACGGGAGACGGTGGGCGGGCGGCGGGGATGCGGCGCGCGCTGGGCAGGCTCGTGCCCGTCGGTCTGGTCTCAATTTCGGCTGCGGGCCGCGGGCCGCAGGCCGCTGGCCGTGTGCCGCTCCTCGAGGAACAGGGCGGGGTCGACGAGCGCGCCGTTGAGGGCCACGGCCCAGTGCAGGTGCGGCCCCGTGGCGCGGCCGCTGGCGCCGACGGTGCCGATGGGGGCGCCGGCGGCAAGACGCTCACCCTTGCGCACCTCCACGCGGTCCAGGTGGCAGTAGAGCGTGACCAGGCCGCCGCTATGGTCCAGCAGCACGGTGCGGCCGGTGAAGTAGAAGTCGCCCACGTCGAGCACCGTGCCGCCGATGGGGACGCGCACCGGGGCGCCGCGCGGGGCGGCGATGTCGAGCCCGCGGTGCGGGCTGCGCGGCCTGCCGTTGAGCACGCGCCGCAGGCCGAAGCGGCTCGACAGCGGCCCGTCCGCGGGCGGGGGAAAGCGCAGGCGCTCGGGCGTGCCCGGCGAGCGGTGCGCGAGCCCGCGGCGCAGGCGCGCGGTCTCGGCGCGGATGCGCCCGAGCACGGAGGCCGGCGGCGTCACCATCCGGGGATCCTTCAGCGTGATGCGCTGCACGGGGTAGTCGTGCGCCCGGACCTCGAAGCGCACCGTGCGCGTGCCGCGGGCGTCGCGCACCTCGAGCCGCGCCGGGCCCGGGCGCGCCGTGAGCGGGATGCCGACCACCGCCGTCCAGCCGCGCGGCCCGCGGATCACCAGGACCTCGCGCCCCGCGTAGCGTGCCGCGGGGCGTAGTGGCGCCTCGCCGAGCGGGACGAGGGCGACGCCGCCCGGCACCGGATGGTGGCGCGGCAGGGGAGGCGCGGCGGCGGCCGCGGCGGCCGCGAGCAGCAGTGCGACCGCGAGCGCTGGGCGGCAGCCGGCGCGGCGTCTCACGGCCCGGGCTCGCTGCCCTCGACGCGGCAGCGCAGCCGCCCGCGCGCGAGCTGCGCGGTCACGGCGTCCCCGGGCCGTGCCTCGGCCGCATCGCGCAGGATGCGCCCGTCGGCCTCGCGCGTGACGATGGCGTAGCCGCGGTCGAGGGTGGCCAGGGGGCTGACGGCGTGGAGGGCGCGTCCGGCGGCGCCGAGGCGCTGGGCGGCGCGCTCGAGGCGCGCCTCGCCGGCGCGGCCGAGGCGGTGGCGGAGCTGCGCGAGGCGCTCGCCGAGGGCGGCGACGCGCTCGCCGGGATGGTGGGCCGCGAGCGCCGTGGCGGCCCGCTCGACGCGGTGCCCGAGGGCCGCGAGCCGTGCCGTCTGGGCGCGCAGCGCGCGGCCGTGCAGGGCGAGCACGCGCTCGCCGACGCGCTGCAGGCGCGCGCCCGGGTGCTCGCGGGCGAGCCGCCGCTCCAGCCAGTCCACGCGCTGGGCACGCGCCTCGAGCGTGCGGGCGATCTCGGTCGCGAGGCGGCGCTCCAGCGCCTCGAGGCGCGCGAGCCACTCGCCGGCCTCGGGCGTGACGGTCTCGGCCGCCGCCGAGGGCGTGGGCGCGCGCACGTCGGCGGCGAAGTCGGCGATGGTGAAGTCCACCTCGTGGCCCACCCCCGTGACGACCGGGATGGGGCTCGCGGCGATGGCGCGGGCCACGGCCTCCTCGTTGAAGGGCCACAGGTCCTCGAGCGAGCCCCCGCCGCGGGCGAGGATCAGCACGTCGCACTCGCGCCGCTCGGCCGCGCGGCGCAGGGCGGCGACGATCTCGCCCGCCGCCGCCTCGCCCTGCACCGAGGTGGGGTAGATCAGCACCGGGATGGCCGCGAAGCGGCGCCGCAGCACGTGCAGGATGTCGCGCACGGCGGCGCCCGTGGGCGAGGTGACGACGCCGATGCGCCGCGGCAGGCGCGGCAGGGGCCGCTTGCGCGCCGCGTCGAACAGCCCCTCCGCCTGGAGGCGGCGCTTGAGCGCCTCGAAGGCGCGCCGCAGGGCGCCGTCGCCCGCCTCCTCCATGTGCTCGACCACGAGCTGGTACTCGCCGCGCGGCTCGTAGAGGCTCACGCGCACGCGCGCCAGCACGTGCATGCCGTCGGCAGGTTCGAAGCCCAGCAGGCGGTTGCGGCCCCGGAACATGGCGCAGCGCACCTGGGCCTGCTCGTCCTTGAGCGTGAAGTAGAGGTGGCCGGAGCGCGGCCGCGCCAGGTTCGAGATCTCGCCCTCGATCCAGACGAGCGGCAGGCCGTGCTCGAGCAGGAGCTTCACCTCGCGGTTGAGCCGCGAGACGGTGTAGACCTCGCGCGCGGGGACGGCGGCGGGCGGCACGGCCATGGCCCACAACCTACCGCAAAACCGCCCCTTGCGCATCCGCGGGGACGGGAGGCGGGAGACGGGGGGCGGGAG
>WFOW01000402.1 GCA_015487895.1 Gammaproteobacteria bacterium
ATCCAGAGGCGAGAGGCGGGTATCGGGAGACGAGGGGTGGCGCGCCCTTCGGGCGCAGCCTTTTGGTTATCCCGTCTCCCGTGACCTAAGCAGGAGGAGACACGATGACCGGGCAGTGTGACCTGGCCTCGAAGCGCTGCAAGCCCTGCGAGGGCGGTGTGCGGCCCTATGCGCCCGAGGAGGCGCGCGCGATGATGGGCGAGCTCCATGGCGACTGGGAGCTGGTCGAGGACGGCAGGGCGATCGCGCGGGTCTTCCGGTTTCCGAACTTCCACGAGACCATGGCCTTCGTGAACGCCGTGGCCTGGATCGCCCACCGCGAGGACCACCACCCGGACCTCGAGGTGCACTACGGGAGCTGCCGCGTGCGCTGGTCCACGCACGCCATCGGCGGGCTCTCCGAGAACGACTTCATCTGCGCCGCCAAGGTGGACGCGCTGCTCGGCGGCTGAGGTGGGGCGGCGTGCGGCGCCCGCGCAGGAAGGCGGGGGCGGTGCCGGCACGCGGCCCGGGCGCGTGGTCGCCCACTACGGGCGCAGCGCCCTGGTGGAGGGCGCGGACGGCACGCTCGCCCTGTGCACCTGGCGGCGGCGCGCGGGGCCCGTCTACTGCGGCGACCGCGTGCGCTGGCGCGAGACCGCGCCCGGGCAGGGCGTGATCGAGGCGTGCGAGCCGCGGCGCAACCTCCTGAGCCGCGCCGACGCGCGCGGGCGCCTGCATCCGACCGCGGCGAACGTCGACCGCATCGCCGTCGTGGTGGCGCCGCGCCCGCCGCCGGGAGCGCTCACCATCGACCGCTACCTGGTGGCGGCGGCGCAGGCGGACGCCGAGCCCCTCATCGTCGTCAACAAGTGGGACCTGGTGGCCGGCGGGGAGGAGGCCGCCTGGCGCGAGCGCCTCGCCCCCTACGCGGCGGCGGGCTTCCCGGTGCTGGAGGCGAGCGCGCGCACCGGCATGGGCCTCGGGCGCCTGCGCGAGGCGCTGGCGGGCGCCACCTCCATCCTCGTGGGCCAGTCGGGCGTAGGGAAGTCCTCGCTGGTCAAGGCGCTGCTGCCCGACCTCGAGGTGCGCATCGGCGCGCTTTCCGAGGCGAGCGGCGCCGGGCGCCACACCACCACGACGACCACCCTCTACCACCTGCCGGACGGCGGCGACCTCATCGACTCGCCGGGCGTGCGCGAGTTCGGCCTCGGGCCGCTCGAGCCGCGCGCGATCCAGCGTGGTTTCCCCGAGATAGAGCGGGCCGCGGCGGGCTGCCGCTTCGCCGACTGCACCCACACGGTCGAGCCCGGCTGCGCGGTGCGCGCGGCCGCGGAGCGGGGCGAGCTCCACCCGGCACGCTACGAGGCCTACCGCAGGCTGCTGGAGCAGGTGGCGGGCCGGGATTGACCTTCGTCAATGTCGGCGCGGGCGGCCGGGGGCAAGGTGAGCGAGCCCTTTCCCTCGGACGGATGGAGGCTGCCCATGCCCGGAATCGGAGAGGCCGCCGCCGCGCTCATCGCGCTCGCGCTCACCGTCCACATGGCCCTGCTGGCGCGGGCCATCCACGCCAACCTGCGCCAGGGTGCCGCATGGCGCCGCGGGCTCGCGGCGCGCGTGGAGGCCGTGCCGCTGGGCGAGGCGCTGGCGGCGGCGGGGGTGGATCTGCAGCGCTGGCTGCACGTGACGCCCGTCAACGCGCTCGAGGGCGCGGTACGCGCCTGCGAGGCCTGCGGCGGCAAGGCCGAGTGCGAGGCGCGCCTCGCCGCCGGCCGCGGCGCGCTCCCCGGCTGCCCCAACGCCGCCCTGCTGCGCCCCTGACCGCTTTCACGTGCCGGCGGGCTCGGTGCCCGGGCTCGCGCTGTGCTATGTTCCGGGTAGCGGCAGGCCGTAAAGGGAGGCGTACCCATGCCTGGGAGCGGCGAGCGGATCGGTGCCTTCGAGGCCAAGACCCAGCTTCCGCGTCTCCTGCGGCGGGTGCAGGCAGGCGAGCGCTTCATCATCACCCGCCACGGTCGGCCGGTGGCCGAGCTCGTCCCGTACGTGGTCCCCGCACCGGAGCGAGTGACCGAGACCATCGGCCGGCTCCGCTCCCTTCGGGAGCGTTTGGGGCGCCGCGGAGTCCGCTTCGAGGACGTCGTGGGCGGAGGGGGGCAGCCGCGCGAGGCGCTCCATCGAGGCCACCGCTATTGAGGGACGGTTTTGGCCTGCGTCCTGGACGCATCCGCGGCCCTCGCCTTGGTGTTGCCGGACGAGGGCGGGACGGCGGCCGCCGTGGAGCGGCATCTCGGCCGCACGCAGGTGCTGGTGCCCGCCATCTGGCACCTTGAGGTGGGCAAC
>WFOW01000403.1 GCA_015487895.1 Gammaproteobacteria bacterium
CCACGCAAACCGCGAGGCTCGCCGCGGCCGCGGGCACGCCGCCGAGCCCCAGCTCCCGCGGATCATCGTCGAGGTGGCCGCACGCGGTGAGGAAGGCACTCATTCCCCGTGCTCCCCGACGGCCAGCACCTGGAAGCCGGGGCGGACCACTGCGGGCGGCGGGTCGCAGGCCCAGCAACGCCAGGGCACGTCGCCCCGCGGCCGCCACCAGCGTGCGCTACTGCAGGAGGGGCAGGGGTCGGGTGCGGCATGATCCTCGCTTCCACAGCCTTCGGGGGCGCGAAGCGTCATTCCGTCAGCCGGCCTACGGACCGTAAACATCGATCCCTCCCGCGAAGTGTCAGGCCTGTCCGGGCGGCCGACGCTTGGAAAATCCGCCGATCCGTTGGGGCCGTAGCCCTCCTGATGGATGACACTTTGCTTGCGGCCTCTTCCGCCGGTGCTTCGATCGGAAGCTCCGGGCAGCGGGCCCGCCGACGGTTCGCGGGCCGCATCCGCGGAACCCGGAAAACGCGAAATGTCATTCATCAGCGGGCATACGGCGCCAACGGGTCCGCCGGGACGCGAAGTGTCAGCCCCGCGCTCCCTCCTGACACTTTGCAAATCCCGGGATACGTTGGGGTCGTAAGGTTCCTGACGGAATGATGGTTCGTCGTCCCCGGACGGAGGACCTGGCAGGTATCGCGCCCACGCCTCCTCGAAGTCGGCCCGGCGGTAGACCCGCGCGCGTTCGCGGTGGAGCGGGTGGATGCCGAAGGGCCGCAGGAGGCTGGCGAGCTTGCGCGGCGTGATGGGGCGGCCGCGCGAGATCTCCGCCCAGGGGCGGTCCTCGCGGGCGGCGAGCCTCTCGCACAGCTCCGTCGAGGCGATCTCCGCCTCGCCGCTCGCATCGAAGATCTCCCTGATGTCGCCCAGCAACAGGACCGGCAGCTCTTCGTCGGCCGCTTCGGCCAGCTGCGCCAGCGCCGCGGCCCGCGCCCGATCCGGCCAGGGCCCGCCGGCGAGATCGGCGATGGCGAAAAGCGGTCGCCAGTTGTCCGCGACACGGTTCGCGAGACCGGACGGCACGGGCGGATCCGCCTCCCGCAGCCGGGCAGCGAAATCGGCCGCAAAGCGCGCGAGCCGGCGCCGGAGCGGCTCGTGGAGCTCCGCCCGGTCGCCGCGCAGCGGCTCCACCCGCTCGCCGGGACGACGGCGCTGCATGCGCAGGACGACGGAGCGATCCGCGAGCGTGCCGGGCAGCCGGCCGATGGCGGCGATCGCTACCGGGGCAAAGACGTGGAAGGCGCGCGGCTCGAAGTCCTCGCCCACCGGCACCGCCCGCAGCACCCGGCCGCGGTGGTGGTGGCCGGCGTTGAGCAGGCCGCGCAGCTCCTCGTTGTCGCCGAGAAAGGTGTCCGCTTCGTCCAGCAGGATCGTCGGCCTGTGCTTCTCGATCACCCGGAAGAGCGCTGCCGTAGTCGCATGCGAGGCCTCCAGTGGCCGCCGCACCACCGCAGCCAGAAGATCGAGCACCGTGCTCTTGCCGCAACCCTTCTGCGGGCTGGTGACGGCCAGCCGCGGCGTGACCGGGCCGGTGTCGAAGACCCAGGTGTGGGCGGTCCACAGCGCCAGGACGACGGCGCCGTGCCCGGGCAACACCGCGTGGCGGGTGAAGTATGCTTCGAGCTCCGCCAGCAGCTCGGCGGGATCCACCGGCTCGGGCCACGGCTCGGGATCGTCGAAGGTGACCGGTGAGCCGGCCGGACCGCGGTCTTCCTTGGCACCGCGGCGCTTCGTCACCTCGCGGTCGAGCGTGACGACCCGGCAGCCCAGCAACCCGGCCGCCTCCTCGCGCACCCGGTCGTAGGCGATGGGATCGAGGGCGGTGAGCGCCTCGATCGCGCCGGCCACGTCGCCCTCCGCGGCGGCCCGCCGCCAGTCCAGTGTCTCCCGCGCCGCCTCGACGAAGGCGGCAGCCGGGTCCGGATCATGCGGTGGCATGGGCCGTCTCCTCCGGTATCCCGAGGCCGTGCCGGGCGGCGAGGCCTGTGAGGGCGAGCTCCACGAGATGCGGCGGCAGGTCGAGCTCCTCGAGCGTGCGCCGGGCCCACCAGGCCCAGCGGCGCAGGTCGCCGGCCGGCTGCCTTACCAGGAGGACGGGCGCTCGCCTTGCGAGCCAGCGGGCGAGGCGCTCGGCATCGCCGGCGTCCACCGGCACCGGTTCCCCACGCAGCACGGCCCGTGCGGCCTCGCGGATCGCCGCGGGCGGGCAGCCCAGGCCCGTGCAGCCCGTGGCCAGAAACGGCGTTTCGAACGGTGGCGCCGGCGGGATCAGCCCGATGGCGCCGACGCCGCACCGGGGGCACCACGTCGCCCACAGCAGCCCACGGGGGCTGCACACCACCTCGAAGGGCCAGCGCGCCAGCCCGGCACCGGCGAGCTCCCCGGGCGGGACGAGGCGGGCTTGCGGACAGGTGCTCGTTGATCCACATAGGGGTCGCTCGATGGTCACGTCCGCCCGCTTCGGGCGGGCTTCTTTTTCGGCCATCTCTCAGCCTCCGAGAGTGCGTTCGATTTCTTCCTCGCGGTAGCCGGACGCCCGCATGCGCGCTGCGATCCAGTCAAGGATCGTACTCTCCGGCCACGCGACAGCACGCTCGGTGAGTTTGACGGGCCTCGGGAATTCACCGCGCTGCATCATCGCGTAGATCGTCGCCCGATGCAGGCCGGTCAGTCGTTCCACCTCGTCTCGACGGAGAAGGCGCACGACCATCCTAGAACTCCACGTTTTGCCGGATCCCCTACTGAACCCGATCGGCGCCAGGAGCAAAGGACAAAAACCCCGGCCGCAAACTACATTTTGTCCTGTGTAGATTAGCGGCGGCGGTGTACTTCGAGCAGGAGTTTCGCCAGCATCGAGCGCGAGACCCGGAGACGTGCGAGGGATGAGAGCCGAAGCCCGAGGTCGAGCAGCGGGCCCACGTACTTGCTTTCCATGGCATTCCAGCTGACGCCCGGCCCATCCGCGCCCAGCGCCCGCCACCAGTCCACGAGCCCGCGGGCGAGCTCGCGCGTCCAGCGCTGCCACGGCCGTCCCGGTCGCCGCTGGCGCGCCACCGCGAGCTTGGCCATGCGCACACGGGCGAGAAGACGCTTCAGCATTTCATGGGGCGTCGCCTCGCCGCCGCCGGCATGGGCGGCCGTCTGGAGGAACTCGTGGACTTGTTCGCGTGTACCGAAGAGGCCCTCGGGCAACGGCCGCCAGCAGGCGGAGACGGGCCGATCGAGGAACGGATATTCGGCGAGGAGCTTCACGAGCTCGCTCGCCAGCTTCTCGATCCTCGCCAGCCCGTCCTGGACTTCTGCCTTCGCGAGCTGATGCGCGTCCATATAGGAGGAGACCGTCTTGGCCAGCACGTGCAACAGCGCGGAACGCGCCTTCTCGTCCACCGGCCGCCGGACGATGCGAGACACCTCCTCGGCCGTCGGCAGCGCGACGGGCTCGCCGTCGATGCGGATTTCGACGTGCTGGGCGCCGCTCTCCGGGTCCCGCCAGTACTCGACCTCGCGGACCACGCGGGACGGCACGGTCACGTCTCCGGAAGGCGACGACCGTCGAACAGGAACGCCGCCCACGCCGCCATCAGGGCGCGGCGCCGTTCGAACAGGTCGCCCCTGGCGTACGCTCGCTCCACGCGGTCGCCCACCACGTGGCCGAGTGCCGCCTCCGCCACCTCCCGCGGGAACGGCGTCGCCTCCGCGGCCCATGTGCGGAAAGTCGAGCGGAAGCCGTGAACGGTCGGCGGCCGCCCCGTCGGGTCGCACCACGGTTCGAGGCCGGCTGCCAAGCGATGCCGGTTCATCCGGTCGATCACCGCGGTGAGGCTCGCATCGCAGAGAGGACGGCCCGGACGGGTCCCGGGAAAGATCAGGGAACGAGGCCCGCGCTCGAGGGGGCACATCCTCTCCACCAGCGCGAGCGTCTCCGGGACCAGCGGCACCCGGTGCTCGCGCCCGGCCTTCGTGCGCTCGGCCGGCACGGTCCAGACGCCCGCCTTCGTGTCGATCTCCCGCCAGCGGGCGCCCCGCACCTCGCCGGAACGGGCCGCGGTGAGGACCAGAAAAGCGAGCGCGACCGGGGCGAGCCCCGGCATGCGTGTGAGCTCCCGGAGGAACTCCGGGGCCTGCCTCCAGTCGAGGGCCGGATGGTGGCGGACAGGCGCGATCGCGCTGGGGCGCGGCAGGAGCTTGTCCAGGTGGCTGCGCCAGCGGGCCGGGTTCGGGCCGTCGCGCATCCCGCGCGCCGCCGCCCAGTCGAGGACCGCCTCGATGCGTCCGCGTAGCCGCTTGGCCGTCTCCGTGCGGGTGCGCCAGATCGGCTCCAGCACCGCGAGCACGTGCTGCGTCTCCACCTCCGCCGCGGGCAGGTCGCCCAGTGCCGGGAAGGCGTAGGTCCGCAACGTGTTCTCCCATTGCTGGCGGTGCTTCGGGTTGCGCCAGGCGCGTCGGTGCGCCTCGAGGAAGGCTTGTGCCGCCTCGCGGAAGGTCAGACTGGTCCGGGCTCTCGCCTTCCGACGCTCGAGGTAAGGGTCGCGCCCCTCGTGCAGCATGCGCTGCATGTCCAAGGCGAGGCGCCGGGCCTCGGCCAGGCTCACCACGCGCGCCGATCCGAGGCCGATCTCCCGCCGCCGGCCGTTTCGCTGGTAACGGAAGACCCAGCTCTTGGAACCGCTGGGTTTCACCATCAGCAGTAGGCCGTGGCCATCTAGATAGCGGCCGGGTTTCTCTACCGTGGCGACGAAGCGTGCGCTGAGGCGCCCCGCTCTCCTTGGCATCCGCAGCCGCCGGTCCACCATCCGCTCCACCATCTGGCGCCGGATTTCGGGCGACGCAACCGGACCTACGTAGACTGCGGACGAAACCCAATATGCTGGCGCACTTATCGTCCGGCGACGTTGGTCGATCGCTGCAGAACCCGTGGCGGCAGACGCTCCCTCCGCCAGCGGATTCCGCCCGATGTCAGGATCCGGTGGGATTTCCACGCCTCGGAGCTGACGCGGAGCCAGCCACCATCCGAGCCACCATTCCGCGCGAGCCGCTATTCGCCCTGTCGAGATGATGCCATTGGCGCGAGAGGTCCA
>WFOW01000404.1 GCA_015487895.1 Gammaproteobacteria bacterium
GGGAGCGTATCGGCCGGCCGCCCCGGAACTTTAGGCCGGGCCCGGCCGCGGCGGCCTCCCCTTGGGCGTCAGGGGCTTGCGGCGCTCAGAGGTACTGGAAGAGCGCTCAGAGGTACTGGAAGAGGGAGAGGCCGGCCACGCGCGAGAAGGACTTCTGCGCGGCCTGGAGGGCGAGGAGCTGGCGCTCCATGCGGCTCGCCGCCTCGGCGTAGTCGAGGTCCTCCACCTGCGAGCGCGCGCGCCGGGCGGCGAGGAGCGCGTCCTCGTTGACCTGCTCCTGGAGGCCCGCGGCGTTGAGGCGCGCGCCCACCTCGGCCCGGACCTCCAGCACGCGCTCCAGGGCCTGGTCGATGTCCTGGAGCGCGCGGTTGAGGTCCATGCGGCGCTTGGCGCGCTCGGCCGGCGTGCCGCCCGGGGCGCGCAGCGCCGCCGCCAGCGCCTCCAGCGCCGAGAAGGCGTCCCGCGCCTGTGCCGGCCGCACCGTGAAGGCGTCGCCCGCCGCCGGCGCGCCCGCGATCTCCACGGAGATGCCGCGGAAGCTGATGGCGCCGCCGCTGGTGTAGGTGCCGCTGGCGATCAGGTTGCTCGCGCTGTCGCGCACCTCCCAGCCGCTCGCGGTGGTGAAGGTGATCGTGTAGGTGTCGGGCACCCAGGCCGTGGGGTCGTCCACCGTGCCGGGGCCGATGACGCCGGTTCCGGTGTTGCCCGCGGCGTAGCCGGTGACGAAGGTGCCGTTGCCGGTGGGCACGCGGGCGAAGACGCGCGTGCCGGGGTCGCCGAGCGCGATCCGCAGCCCCTCCGAGAGGTTGAGCCGCGGCTGGCCCTCGTCGCCGCGGTACTCGAAGCCGCCGCCCGCCTTGCGCGCGAAGGGCGCGGTCCGCACCCGGTAGCCCGAGAAGAGATAGCCGCCGTTGCCGTCCGTGGCGTTGGCCACGCCGAGGAGGTCCTCGACCAGCCCGTCCACCTCGCGCGCGACGGCCTCGCGGTCGCCCGCCGAGAGCGTGTCGTTCGCGCCGCGCACGGCGAGCTCGCGCGCACGCTGGAGGATGTCGCCGGCGCCGGCGAGGGCCGCCTCCTCGGCCTCCAGCCGCCGGCGCGCGGTGGCGACGTTGCGCTGGGCCTGCTCCAGCCGCGCGATGCCCTCGGCGGCCTTCAGCACGCGCACCGCCCCGGTCGGGTCCTCGGAGGGCGTGGCGAAGCGCCGGCCGCTCGCGAGCTGGCGCTGCGTGCGGGCGAGCTCGGCGAAGCGGCTGCGGAGCAGATCGACCGCCTGGGAGTAGAGCTGCGCGGTGGAGATGCGTGTGGCGCTCACGGGCTCCCCTCCCCTAGCGGCGCACGGCGTCGAGCAGGGTCTGGAACATGGCGTCGGCGACCGTCACGACCTTGGCCGCCGCCTGGTAGGCCTGCTGCAGCTCGAGGATGCGGGCGGCCTCCTCGTCGAGGTTGACGCCCGAGACGGCCGCGAGCGCCGCCTCGGCCTGCTGGCGCATGACCTCGCGCGCGTCGCGGTCGAGCTCGGCCTGGCGCGTGCGCGTGCCGGCGTCGGCGACCAGGTCGCCGTAGGCCTCGTCCAGCGTGGAGGCGCCGGAGTCGAGGATGCCGGCCGCGCGCAGGTCGCGCAGCAGCAGGGCGTTGCGGTTGTCGCCCACGCCGCCGGCGTTGCCGGTCACGTAGAAGCGGTCGCCGGCGGCCGGCGTGCCCGTGATCTGCACGCGCCAGCCGTTGTAGTCGATGTTCGCCCCGCTCGTGTAGCTCACGCCGCTGGCGATGGCCGTGTTCGTCGCATCGTCGATGACGTCGAAGGTCGTGGCGGAGGTGAACTCGATGCGCACCCGCTTCAGGAGATCGGGGTTCGTCGCATCCAGCACCTCGCCGGCGGAGATGGCCGCCGTGCCGGCGTTGGCCTGCGCGGTCTCGGTGCGCACGGGCGCGGCGGCGGCGACCCTGGCGGGGTCGGCAAGCGCCACCGCGAAGGCGCCGGCCTCGCCCCGCGTCGGGCGCAGCAGGAAGCGGTCGCCCGCGGCCATCGTCCCGCTGGCGAGGCTGATCCGCACGCCGTCCACCGTGGCCGGCGAGGCCGGGAAGCCGCTGAGCGTCGTCGTGGTGCCGTCGCTCAGGCGCTTCAGCGTGTACGTGCTGCCGTCGTAGCTCAGCAGGTAGTCCGAGGTCGTGAGCTTGCCGACGTCCGTCACCTCGTAGCTCACCGAGGCCGTGCCGGCGTTCCCGGAATAGGCGGCGGCGGTGCGCGCGCCGTAGTCCCGGAAGAAGTCGCCGCCGAGGCTTCCGTCGAGGTCCATGCCCTCGCGGTGCTGGGCGTTGAAGCGCTCGGCGAGCGCCACCGCCACCCGCCCCAGCGCGGCGCGCGCGGGGTCGAGGAGCTGCGCGCGCACGTCGAGCAGCCCGCCCAGCTCGCCGCCGCTGAGCAGCGCGGAGACCTCCACCTTGCTCGCGCCCGCCTGTATCGAGACCTCCAGGCGGCTGGCGTCGTAGGCGTTGGGCGTGGCCGCCAGCCTGGCGCTCTGGCCGCCGACCACGAGCGCCTGCCCCTTGCCGATGAAGACGTTGTAGGCGCCGTCGTCCTGCTTCGCCACCGTGACGGACACGCGCTCGGCGAGCTGGCGCACCAGCTCGTCGCGGCGGTCGAGGAGGTCGTTCGGCGGCTGCCCTCCCGCGGCGCCCTGCTGGGCGATGATCTCGGTGTTCAGCCTCGCGATGGACTCGGCGATGGTGTTGATCTCGGCGACCGTGGTCTCCAGGCGGCGGTTGACCTGGCGCTCGAGGCCGGCGAGACGCGCGTCGAGGTCCCGGATGCGCGCGGCGAGCGTGCGCGCCTCGCCCAGCACCACGCGCCGCGCCGCCATCGAGGAGGGGTCGCCCGCGAGGTCCTCGACGGCGCCGAAGAAGCGCGCCAGCGCCGGGCTCACGCCCGCCTCGGGGTCGGCCAGCAGGTCGTCCACCTGCGAGGCGAGCTCGACGAAGGCGGCGAGGCGGCGCTCGCCCGCGATGCTCTCGCGCAGCGAGGCGTCGAGGAACTCGTCGTACTGGCGGCGCACGGTCGTGACCTGCACGCCGCTGCCGATGAAGCCGCTGCCGTAGCGCTGCGGCACACGCGTGGCGAGCTCCACGCGCTGGCGGCTGTAGCCCGGCGTCTCCGCGTTGGCCACGTTGTGGCTCGCGGTCGCCAGGCCGCGCTGGTAGGCGAGCAGCCCCGAGATGCTGGTGGACAGGATGCCGGCCATCCGTCAGGGCCTCCTCCCGCGCGTCTCAGGCTATCGGCCGCACGCCGGCGGCCTTGAGCGCGGCGGCGAGGCGCGGGCCGCGCAGCACCGCCAGCGCCTTCTCCGCGTAGCGCGGGTCGGTGGCGTATCCGCCCGCGGCGAGCGCCCGCAGGTAGCCCTCGGCGTCGCCGGCGGCGAGGGCGGCGCGGTAGCGCGGGCTCGCGCGCACCAGCCGGACGTAGTCGTCGAAGGCCTCGGCGGGGCTCCCGTAGGCGCGGAAGCGCGCGCGCTCGGTCCGCAGCCCCTCCTCGCCGTATTCCAGCGTGCGCACCACGGCCACCGGGCCGCGCCAGCCCGAGCCCGCCTTGATGCCGAACAGGTTGTGGCTGCTCGCGCCGTCCGAGCGCCGCGGCACCTGCTGTCCCCAGCCGGTCTCGAGCGCGGCCTGGGCGAGCAGCGTCTCGGGCGGGACGCCGAGCGCGCGGGCGGCGCGCCGCGCGTGCGGCCACAGGCGCGCGACGAACTCGCGCGCGTCGCCGTAGTCCGGCCCGCGGCCTGCCGCGGCCGGCGCCTGCGCGGCGGGGCGCCCGGCGTCCGGGGCGCGCGCGGCGGAGGCCGGCGGCGCCGCCGTCCCGCCCACACCGGAGCCCTCCCCGGCAGGCTCCCTGCCGGAGCCGCCGAGCTGGCGCGCCACCAGCCGCGCCAGACCGAGGCTGCCGCGGGCGGCGAGCTCGCGGGCGAGCTGGCGGTCGTGCACCTCGCGGTAGAGGCGCAGCCCCGCGCCGCCGAGCAGGGGATCGCCGGGCGTGGCTTCGCGCATGCTCTTGAGCAGCGTCTCCAGGAAGAGCGCCTCGAGCTCGCGCGCGGCCTCGGCCAGCGCCCCGGCGCGGTCGCGCCCCGCCCGCGCGCGCAGCTCCGCCATGGCGGCGAAGTCCGCGTAGAAGCCGACCGTCGCGCCCGCGCTCACGCCGCCCTCCCCGCTAGATCACGATCAGCTCGGCGCGCAGCGCGCCGGCCTGCTTCAGCGCCTCGAGGATGGCCACCAGGTCGCTGGGGGCGGCGCCCACCTCGTTGACGGCGCGCACGATCTCGTCGAGGGTGGTGCCGGCCCGGAACAGGAACATGCGCCGGCCCTCCTCCCGCACCTCCACGTCGGTGCGCGCGACGACCGCCGTGCCGCCGCCCGACAGCGGCGGCGGCTGGCTCACCTGCGGGCGCTCGCTGATGGTCACCGTGAGGCTGCCGTGCGAGACGGCCGCCGGCAGCACGCGCACGTGGCGGCCGATGACGACGGTGCCCGTGCGCGAGTTGACGATCACGCGCGCGGGGGCCTCGCCCGGCTGGACCTCGAGGTTCTCGAGCATGGAGACGAAGGCCACGCGCTGGGCGGGGTCGCGCGGGGCCGCGACCCGCACCGCGCCGGCGTCCACCGGCTGCGCCGTGCCCGGCCCCACGGCGGCGTTGATGGCCTGCGCCAGGCGCGCCGCCGTGGTGAAGTCCGGCGCGTGCAGGCTGAGCAGCAGGTGGTCGCCCGAGGCGAAGGGCGTCGGCACGGTGCGCTCGACGGTGGCACCGCCCGGTATGCGCCCGGCGCTCGGCACGTTGACCGTGATCTTGGAGCCGTCGGCGCCGGAGGCGGCCAGCCCCCCCACCACCAGGTTGCCCTGGGCGATGGCGTAGACGCGGCCGTCCGCGCCCTTGAGCGGCGTCATGAGGAGCGTCCCCCCGCGCAGGCTCTTGGCGTTGCCGATGGCCGAGACCGTGACGTCGATGCGCTGGCCCGGGCGCGCGAAGGGCGGAAGCTCGGCGTGCACGGCGACCGCGGCCACGTTCTTGAGCTGCGGGTTGACGTTCGGCGGCACCTTCACGCCGAAGCGCGCCAGCATGCCCATGAGGCTCTGGATGGTGAAGGGCGCCTGCGAGGTCTGGTCGCCCGTGCCGTCGAGGCCCACGACCAGCCCGTAGCCCACGAGCTGGTTCGCGCGCACCCCGGCCACATACGCGAGATCCTTCACCCGCTCGGCCGCGGCCGCGCCCCAGACGAGCAGCCCCGCAAGCCCCAGGGCCGCCAGCAGCGGACGCGACCGGCCGAAGCGCGCTCCCGTCTCCCGTCTCACGTCACCCGCCCCTTTCTCAGAACGGCCATGCCACGCTCAGGAAGAAGCGCGCCAGCCAGCCCATGCGCGAGGCATCGGCCACCTGGCCGCGCCCGACGTAGCTGATGCGCGCCTCCGCCACCTGGGTCGAGAGCACGGTGTTGTCGGCGGCGATGTCCACCGGCCGCACCACGCCCTCGAGACGGATGTGCTCGCGCTCGCCGTTGATGCGCAGGAGCTTCTCGCCGCGCACCACCAGGTTGCCGTTCGGCAGCACGTCGACGACGGTGACCGTGACGCTGCCCGAGAGGCTGTTACTCTGGGTAGTCTTGCCGTCGCCGCTGAAGCTGTGGTCGCCCTGGACCGAGGCGCTGAGGAGCTCGGTGCCGTTACGGGTGACCTTCCTGCCGAGGAGGGTCGGTCCCGGCAGCGAGACCTCGGTGCTGCGCTCGGTCTCGGTGCTCGCCTCCTTGCTGGCGTCGGTGCGCTCGCTCAGCACCACCGTGAGGATGTCGCCCACGCGCCGCGCCTTGGCATCGGCGAAGAGCTCCAGCGCCGTCGACTCGTGGTAGATGGCGCCGGTGACCGGGGCCGGCGGCGGCGCGGCCGGGCGCACGGGCGGCATGTCGCGCCTGCCCGTTCCGGCGCAGCCGCCGGCGGCGAGCGCGGCGGCCACGAGCAGCGCCGTCAGGCTATAGCTTGTTGCTCGCATAGCGCAGCATCTCGTCCATGGCCGAGATCAGGCGCGAGCTCATCTCGTAGGCGCGCTGCGTCTCGATCATGTTGACGAGCTCCTCGACCACGTTGACGTTGGAGGTCTCGAGCGCGCCCTGGACCAGACGCCCGAGGCCGGAGACCCCGGGCGTGCCGGTCTGCGCGGTGCCGCTCGCCGCCGTCTCGATGTAGAGGTTCTCGCCGATGGGCTGGAGCCCGGCCGGGTTGACGAAGTCGGCGAGCTGCAGCGTCCCGACCTGCGTCGGCGCCGCCTGGCCGGCGACCTGGACGCTCACCGTGCCGTCGGCGCCTATGGTCACCGACTGCGCGTTGGGCGGGATGGTGATCGCCGGCTGCACCGCGTAGCCGCGCGAGGTCACGAGCTGGCCCTGGGCGTCGAGCTTGAGGGCGCCGTCCCGGGTATAGGCGAGGGTGCCGTCGGGCATCAGCACCTGCAGGAAGCCGCGCCCCTCGATGGCGACGTCCAGGCTGTTGCCGGTCTGGACCACGTTGCCCTGGCTGAAGATCTTCTCCGTGGCGACCACGCGCACGCCCGTGCCGAGGGCGATGCCCGTCGGGAACTGGCTGGTCTGGGAGGACTGCGCGCCGGGCTGCTCGCGGATCTGGTAGAGCAGGTCCGCGAACACCGCCCGCCCGCGCTTGAATCCCGTGGTGTTGACGTTGGCGAGATTGTTGGAGATCACCGCCATGCGGGTCTGCTGGGCCTCGAGCCCGGTCTTCGCCACCCACAGTGCCCGGCTCATGCTGCCTCCTCCCCTGTATGTCCCGCGACCGTCCTCAGCCCATCCGCAGGAGCTGGGCCGAGGACTCGTCGCTCTCCTTCGCCGCCTGCATCAGGCGCACCTGCATCTCGTAGCGGCGCGTGAGCTCGATGATGCGCGTCAGGACCTCGACCGTGCTGACGTTGCTCCGCTCCAGCGCGCCCACGCTGAGCCGCACCGAGGCATCGGGCGGCGCCGCCGAGCCGTCGGCGAGCCGGAAGAGCCCGTCGGGGCCGCGCACCAGCCGCTGCGGGTCGGGCCGCACCAGGCGGATGCGGTCGAGCACGGTCAGCGCGTTCGCCCCCTGCCCGAGCGAGCGCACGGTCACCGTACCGTCGGCGCCGATCTGCAGGGTCTCGTGCGGCGGCACCGCGATGGGCCCCCCGTCGCCCAGGACCACATGGCCGTCGCCCGTCATCAGCACACCGCCAAGGCCGAGCTGGAGGTCGCCGCGGCGGGTGTAGGCCTCGCTGCCGTCCGGCGCCTGCACGGCGATCCAGCCCTCGCCCTCGACCGCCACGTCGAGGTCGCGGCCGGTGCGCACGATCGCACCCGGCTCCAGCAGCGGCCGGCGCGCGCCCGGCATCGCGTAGACGCGGGTCGGATACACGTCGCCCGCCAGCGCCACCGGCACCTGGCCGCGCAGCACCGCCTTGAAGCCGGTGGTGGTCGCGTTGGCCAGGTTGTGCGCGGCCACCGACTGCCCCGTGAACGCCATGCGCGCCCCGGCCATCGCCACGTAGAGCATCCTGTCCATGCGGGCCCGTCCCTCGCGCGTCAGCGGATGTTGATGATGGTCTGGGTCACGGTGTCCGCCGTGGTGATCACCTGCGCGTTGGCCTGGAAGTTGCGCTGCGCGGTGATGAGGTTCACGAGCTGCTCGGCGATGTCCACGTTCGAGGCCTCCAGCGCCCCGGACTGGATCACGCCGAAGGTGCCCGTGCCGGCCTCGCCGAGGAGCACGTCACCGGAGGTGTAGGTCTCGGCCCACACCGTGTCGCCGCGCTGCTCCAGGCCCTGGGGGTTCGGGAAGCGCGCCAGCGCCACCTTGCCGAGCTCCTTGGACTGGCCGTTGGTGTAGCGGGCGAAGACCACCCCCGTGCTGTCGATGTCGATGCCCGAGAGGCGCCCCGTTGTGTAGCCGTCCTGGCTCAGGGAATTGATGGCGTAGTTCGTGCCGTACTGGGTCGCCTTCGTGTAGTCGAAGGTGATGTTGAGCGCATTCGCGCCGTTGCCCGGGTTGTACGCGGCATAGGTGACGGTGCCGCCGCTGGAGATGGCGCCCGTCGCGTCGAAGGTCAGATTGGGGGAACCGTCGCCGACGCGGCTGCCATCGATGGCGAGCGCCGTCGCCCACTCGTTCGTGTTCACCTTGCGGAAATACACCGTCGCCGTGTGCGACTGGCCGAGCGAGTCGTAGACCGTGATCGAGGTCGAGTAGTTGTAGGTGCTCGGGTCCGTGATGTCGATGTCGGAGGCCCCGCCGCCGAGCGCGGTCTCGGCGGCGTTCAGGTTGAGCGCCGCCGTCACCTTGGTGGTGGCATTGGGCGCGCCCTCGGAGGTGTCGAGCCTGAGGTCGCTGAGGGCGCCGGTGTTGAAGCCCCCGCCGGAGTTGGCCGGGAAGACCTGCAGGCGCTGGCCGACCGCGTTGACCACGTAGCCGTCGCGGTCCACGGAGAAGGCCCCGGCGCGGGTGTAGAGCCGCGAGCCCGCGTCGCTGAGGACGAAGAAGCCCTCCCCGTTGATGGCGAGATCGAGGGCGTTCTGCGTGAAGTCGATGTTGCCCTGCGTGAACTGCTGGGCGACGCGCGCGAGCCGCACGCCGCCGCCGATGGTGGTGTCGCCGACCCCCTGGAAGGCCACGGCGTAGACGTCCGCGAACTCGGCCCGCGACTGCTTGAAGCCCACGGTGCCGGCGTTGGCGACGTTGTTGCCCGTGACCTTGAGGTCGGCGGAGGCGGCATTGAGGCCGCTGAGAGCGATCCGGAAAGGCATGGTGACTTCCTCCTAGCCGATGCGCCGGACCTCGCCGAGGTCCACGCTGCCCAGACCTTGCAGGTTCAGTGCCAGCCCGCGGCCGCCGCGGTCGAGGGTGACGCTCTCGACGCGGGCGCCGACGTAGGTCTCGAGCGCGGTCGCCTGCCCGTCGAGCAGGGCCTCGACCGAGACCGTGTAGCGCCCCGCCGGAGCGGGCTCGCCCTCGCCCGTCAGGCCGTCCCAGCGCAGCTCCACCAGCCCCGCGGGCCGGCCGCCGAGGTCGATCTCGCGCACCGTGCGCCCGAGGGCGTCGCGGATCACGGCGCGCACCTGGGGGCTCGCCGCCGGGAGCTCCGCCGCCAGCGCGACCTCGCCGCCCTCCGGCAGGTAGGCCTCGGAGCCGGCGACCAGCACCCGGCGGCCGACGAGCGAGGCCGCCTGGAGCGCCTGGTTCGAGTAGAGCGACTCCGTGAGCCGCTCGAAGGCGGCATTGAGCTCGCGCACGCCGCTGACGGTGCCGAACTGCGCGATCTGCGTCAGGAACTCGCCGTTCTCCATCGGCTGCAGCGGGTTCTGGTTGCGCAGCTGCGCGACCATCAGCCGCAGGAAGTCCTCCTGCCCGAGGCGCTCGCGCTTCGGGGCGAGCTCGCGCCGCAGGCCGAGGTCCTCGAGCAGCGCCGTGTTCACCTCGACGGCCATGCCGGACGGCCCTCCCTCACTGGCCGAGCCGCAGCGTCGCCAGCAGGAGCTGGCGGCCGGTGTTGAGCACCTCGACGTTGGTCTGGTAGGCGCGCGAGGCGGCGATCATCTCGGCCATCTGCTCGACCACGCTCACGTTCGAGCGCCAGACGTACCCGTCGGCGTCGGCCAGCGGATGGCCGGGGCGGTACTCGCGCTCCGGCGGGCGCGGATCCTCCACGATGCCCGCCACCCGCACGCGCGCCACGCCCTGTGCGCGCTCGAGCACGGCGCGGAAGACCGGAAGCCGCGCGCGGTAGGCCTCCGCGGGGCTCGCAGCGACGCTGCCCGCGTTCGCGAGGTTGCTCGCCACCGTGTTGAGCCGCACGGCCTCGGCGACCATGCCGGAGCCCGCGACGTCGAAGATGCGCATGAGCTGCATGCCTCACTCCCCCTTGATCGCGCGCAGCAGGCCCTTGACCTTGCCGTCGAGGAAGCGCAGCGAGGCCTGGTAGCGCACCACCGCCTCGGCGAAGGCGGCCTTCTCCAGGTCGGGATCGACCGTGTTGCCGTCGAGCGAGGGCTGCGCCGGGACCCGGTAGCGAAGCGCCGGCGCCTGACTGCCGGCAGGCTGCAGGTGACGGGGATTCGTCGCCACCAGCACCGCCCGGCCGCGGCGGGCCGTCTCGAGGGCGTCCGCGAAGTCGAGATCGCGGGCCTTGTAGCCCGGCGTCTCGGCGTTGGCGAGGTTGGAGGCGAGCACCTCCAGGCGCCGTGCCCGCCACTGCAGCGCCTGGGCGTGGATCCCGAGAGCGGAATCGATGTCCATCGGCAGCCTCCGCTGCGGCTTGAGCCTTCGCGGCCAGAAGCAGCAAGCACCGTGCCAGGCAGCCGGAACCCGGCCGCAGGGGTGTGCAGGAGCCCGTGCCAGGCCTCCGCGCAGGGATGCGGGGCGCGGTTGGCGGCAGAGGCTTCATGCGCCTTCCTTGCCGCCGGCGGCAAGCGCTGGCCGCGGACGGCGCTCAAGGCGGCAGGCAGTAGCAGATTCCCCCATGCGCGCGCAGCGCCCGGAAGCGCGGCTGCAGCTCCGCGGGCAGGGTCTCGGAAGAGCCCAGGATCAGCGCCCCGCCGGGCTCGAGGGTGCGCGCCATGCGCTCGAGAATGTCGCGACGGCGCTCGGGATCGAAGTAGATCAGAACGTTGCGGCAGAAGATGACGTGGAAGCGCCCGAGCAGGGCGTAGCTCTCGAGCAGATTGAGCGGGCGGAAACGCACGGGCGCACGCACGTGCGGCAGCACCTCCCAGCCCCCTTCCACGCGCCGGAAATGGCGCCGCAGCCGCTCGGGGGTGAGCCCGCGGCGCACCGCGTGCTCGTCGTAGACGCCGCGCCGGGCGACCTCGAGCACGGCGGGCGAGATGTCGGTGCCGACGATCTCGAGCGGCGGCAGCAGGCCGGGCTCGCGCTGGCCGAGCTCGTGGGCCGTGATGCTGATCGAGTAGGGCTCCTGGCCGGTCGAGCAGGCCGCGGACCAGATGCGGATGCGCGGAACGCGCGCGCGCCCGAAGGCCGGCAGCAGCTCGTGCTCGAGCAGGGCGTAGGGGTAGCGGTCGCGGAACCACGAGGTCTCGTTGGTGGTCATGGCCTCGATCACGCGCTCGCGCAGCCCCCGCCGCGCACCCGTGCGGAGATCGCGCACGAGCTCCCCGAAGCCGCGGTAGCCCAGCTCGCGCAGCAGCGGCCCGAGGCGGCTGCGCACCAAGTAGGCCTTGTGCGGGCCGAGGACGATGCCGCAGGACTCGTCGAGGAAGAGGCGCAGGGACTCGAAATCCTCGGGCGCGATCCCGCCCGCGGCCGGGCCGTGGCCGCCGCTCGTGGCCATCCGTCTCCAGGCTCCCGTGGTGCCCATCTGGGCCCTTGCTATCGGCGCGCCAGACCGGGCCTTGAGCGGGGCAGGCCGTGGCACGGGGGTTGCATCATTAAAGCCAAGCCCCGTTCCTGCCGAACACGAGGGAGCCGGAAAAGCGTCCGCGGGCCGACTCGCGACGGAATCCCGGCGCATGGTTCCGGAACGGGGGAGAGCCAAACGCATGAGCAAGCCCATCCTGCTCACGAGCCAGATCCTGCCGCTGCTGGAAGCAGCGGTCGCCTTCGACCGCCGGCGCCTCGCGGAGCTGCAGGCGCGGGCGCCTGGCGCGGCACGGACGCTGGCGCCGGTGCTCGCGCGCCTGGAGCGCACGCACGGGCGCCTGCTGGACGTGGCCCGCGCCGGCGTGCGCGGGCTGGCCTCGGCGGTGGACATCGTCGCCGGGAACGCGCGCTTCGCGCGCGAGATCGCGGCCATCATGGATCATGCCACCAGCGTCGCGAGCGCCGTCGAGGAGATGGCGCAGAGCGCCGGCGAGGTGGCGAGCCACGCCCAGGAGGCCGCCGCCCGCGCCGAGGAGACCAACCACAAGTCGGCCAAGGGCAACGAGGCCATCTCGGGCCTGATGGGCGACATCGACCTACTCGAGCAGGCGGTGCGGGAGATGGCCGGCGGGGTGCAGCAGTTCGTCGGCTTCGCCGGCGAGATCAACAAGCTGACGGCCATCGTGCGCGACATCGCCCACCAGACCAATCTCCTGGCCCTGAACGCCGCCATCGAGGCCGCGCGCGCCGGCGAGGCGGGACGCGGCTTCGCGGTCGTGGCCGACGAGGTCAAGAAGCTCGCCGACAAGACCGCGGAGGCCACCGCCGAGATCGAAGGCGTGACCGCGACGATGAACGAGCTCTCGGAGCAGGTCGGGCAGTCGGTCTCGCAAAGCATGGAACGCCTCGGCCAGAGCGTGGAGGCCCTGGAGGTCGTGGCGACCACGCTCGCCGAGAACACCGCCGCCGTGGTCGACGTGGCCCAGCGCGTCGCCCAGATCGCCCAGGCCGCGGACGAGCAGCGGGCGGTGGCCCAGGACATGGCCGCGCGCCTCAACGAGATCACGGCCTCGCTCACCTCCGAGACCGAGCAGGTCCGGCGCCTCACGGAGGACTCGCGCGAGCTCGTGCGGCACGTCCAGGAGCAGTTCGGCGCCCTGGCCGAGGGCTGCGACGACGAGCTGCTGCTCGAGATCGTCAAGGCCGACCACCTGCTGTGGAAGGTGCGGCTCGCCCTGCTGCTGCACGGGCAGATCGAGATCGCCGAGGACGAGCTCAAGGACCACACCCAGTGCCGGCTCGGGCGCTGGTACTACGGCGAGGGCGGCAGGCGCCACGGCGCCTCCCGAGCCTTCCGCGCGATGGAGGCCCCGCACCAGCGCGTCCACGCCCTCGCCCGCGAGATCTGGACGCTGGCGCGCGAGGGCCGCACCGACGAGGCGCTCGAGCGCCTGCATCAGATGGACGGCCTCAGCGCCGAGCTCGTCGGCCTGCTCGACGAGCTGCACGCCGAGATGGAGGGAAGCGATGCAAGGGTGGCCTGAGCGGCTCGCCGCCTTCGCCCTGGCAGGGGCGACGCTTACCGCGGCCGCCGCGGGCACGCAGCCGCTGGCGGAGATCCGCGCCGCGGCGCGGGCGCACGTGGCTCGTCTTTACGCCACCGAGGGCGCCGTCCGCCACGAGATCGCCGTGCAGCGCCTCGATCCTCGGCTGCGGCTGGCGCGCTGCGACCGCCCGCTCGAGACCTTCGACCCGCCCGGGGCACGCCGCCACGGCAACACGGTGGTGGGCGTGCGCTGCCCGGGCGCGAGCCCCTGGACCGTCTACGTGCCGGTGCGCGTCGCCGTCATCCGCCCCGTGGTGGTGACGCGGCGTCCGGTGCCGCGCGGCGCCGTGCTGGCGCGCGAGGATCTCGAGCTGCGCGAGCGCGACACGGCGACGCTGCCGCTCGGCTATCTCACGCGGCTCGAGGCGGCCGTGGGCCAGCGCGCCCGGCGCGCCCTGCCGGCAGGGGCCGTGGTCGCCCCCGGCGCCCTGGAGCGCACGCCGGTGGTCCGCCGCGGGCAGCGGGTGATCCTGCTCGCGCGCACCGGGACGGTGGAGGTGCGCGCCGCGGCGGTGGCGCTTTCGGACGCCGCCGTCGGCGAGCGCGTGGCCGTGCGCAACCTCCGCAGCCAGCGGGTGGTCGAGGGCGTGGCCGTGCGCGAGGGGGTGGTGCGCGTCGCGCTCTGAGGACGGGCGGTGCTAAAGTTCGGGAGCAGACGGCCGCTAACGGCGACGAACAGCCACTTGGGCAACCGGGAGCCACTGGCATGAGCAACGACATCAAGGGCTTGGGAATGGGGCAGCCCCCCGTGACGGAAAGCCGGCACCAGCCACGGCCCACGCCCGTGGCCGGCGCCCGTGCGCAGCGGCCCTCCGGGCCGCAGCAAGGCCAGGCGGGCGGCGACCGCGTCGAGCTCGGCTCGCAGGCCCTGGTGGCCGAGGCGCGCCGCCGCATCGACGAGACCCCCGCCGTGGACCGCTCCCGGGTCGAGACCCTGCGCGCGGCGATCGCCGAGGGCCGCTACGAGGTGCGTCCGGAACGCATCGCAGAGCGCCTCCTCGCCATGGAGCGCCTGCTGGGGCGTGGCGGCCGATGAGCCGGGCGGCCGCAGCCGGGCAGGTCCGGGCGATCGGCGGGATGCTCGCCGAGATCGACGGCCTCGCCGCGCGCATGGAGACGGTCCTCGGCGAGGAGCAGGCGGCGCTCGCCGCACGCGACGCCGAGGCGATCGCGGCGGCCGCGGCCCGCAAGGCCGACCTCGCCGCCGCCCTCGAGTCGGCACGCGCCGGCCTCGAGCGCGAGACGGGCGCCACGAGCGGGCCGGCGCTCGCCGCCGCCCTGCGCCGGGCCGACCCCGGCGGCACGCTGGCACGGCGCTGGGAGGCGCTGCGCACGCGTCTCGCCGCGCTGCGTCACCGCAACCGCGCCAACGGCCTCGCCATCGAGCTGCAGCGCCGCGCCACCGCCCAGGCGCTCGCCGTGCTGCGCGGCGAGGAGGCCGAGCCCTCCACCTATGGCCCGCGCGGCGCCGTGCGCACGCCATCCGGGGGCGGACGCAGCCTGGGCCGCGGCTGAGCTGGAGCCCCGGGGATGCCCGACGCCGGGCCGCGCCCTCCGGACCCCAGCGAGGAGTCGATCCGCGACCCCCTGCTGATCGACTGCCTCCTGCGGCGGGCGGCCGCCGAGAGGTCTTTGGTCGCCGTGCGCCTTCCGGGTCCCCAGGCGGGCATGACCCTCATCCTTGGCATCGATCGCGAAAGCGGCGAGCTGCTCATCGACCAGCTCGCCCCGCCCGAGGCCGACGAGGCGCTCCGCCGCACGGGCCGCCTGCGCGCGCGGATCCGTGTCAACGGCGCCGAGGCCGAGTTCGAGGCCGAGGTCGCCGGGCGCAGGGAAGCTCCGGGAGGCGCCACCTACCGGCTGCCGCTCCCGTCCGAGATCCGCTACCGCCAGCGTCGAGGCCATCACCGCGTCCCGGTGCCGCGCGACCTGGCCGTGGCCGTGCGCTACGTGCTCGGCGGCATCGAGGCGGAGGGGCGCCTGTGCGACGTCTCGCTCGGCGGAATCGGCCTCGAGACCACGGCGGCCGGGGCGGACGGCCTCGCACCGGGCGAGACCATCGAGCGCTGCGCCCTGCTGCTGCCCGACCGCTCCACCGTCGCGGGCCCGCTCGAGGTGTGCTACGTGGCGGAACCGGCGCCCAACGGCGCCGTGCGCTTCGGGGGCCGCTTCACCGGCCTCGACCCGCGCGACCGCCGCCGTTTGCAGCGCTTCGTCGCCGCCCTCGAGCGCGACTACGTGCGCCGCCGCAGCCCGGGCACGCGCTGAGCGCCTGGCACCGCGAGGGCGCGTTTCTCCCCATCCCGGGGGCGATGCTAGAATAGGCCGCCGTCGCGGGGCCGTAGCTCAGTTGGGAGAGCGCAGCAATCGCACTGCTGAGGTCAGGGGTTCGACTCCCCTCGGCTCCACCATCCCGCCTTCGGCGGCCGAGGCCGCCGCACCGCACCACGGCGCGCGCAGCTGCACCACCGCACGCCCGCCCCGGTAGCTCAGCCGGATAGAGCAAGCGCCTCCTAAGCGCTAGGTCGGAGGTTCGAATCCTCTCCGGGGCGCCAGCGCAGCGAAGGAAGGCCGCCGCGGCACCTGCCCGCGGCGGCCCATTTCCCCGACGGCGGGCCCCGCCTCAGAAGCCCTCGTCGGGATCCACGGCCCAGTCGATGGCATCGAGCCGTGCGGCGGCGCCGCCGTCCGCCGGACGCCGATCCACCCCCAGCGCCGGGTCGCCGGGGTCGGCGGCCCAGCCGGGCCCGCCGCGGGGCTCCACGCACTCGCCCGTGTACGGATCGTCCCGGCCGCAGCCGCTGCCCGATCCGCCGCCGCCCTGCTCCGGCGTCGGCTGACCGGTCCAGTCGCCGGTGAGCCTCGGATCCTCCTCCACATCTTCCTCGTCCTCTCCCAGCGGGAGATCCACCGCCACCTCCGTGCAGCCCTCGCCGGGGCGCCCGGAGTACGCGGGCCCTCCACCGCACTCGGGCCTGGGCATGCCGCTTTCGGACCCCGCGTCCCTGCCCTCACCGTCATCGGAGCCGTCGCTGGACCCCTCGTCCGAGCCATCGTCTGAATCGCCGCCCGAGTCTTCACCCGAGCCACTGTCGCCCGTCTCCTCGCCCGACGCCGATCCCTCGTCGCCCTCAGCGCTCCCTGGCTGCGTGCCCCCGCTCCCGGCGTCCTCCTCCGAGCCGGAACCGCCGCTGGAGGCTCCCGCGCCTCCCCCACTCTGACCGCGGCCGCCCGCCGAGAACCCCTCGTACTCCTGCACCGTGGTGTTGCCGTCGCGATCGACCACCATGACCACGGTCTTCCCGTCGTCACCGCGCCCCACGAACACCACGCTCCCGTCCGGACGGGCGAGTGCCACGGTGCCGTCGTCCCGGCGGTAGCGACGGGTGCCGTCGGGGTCCGTGCCCTCGTAGCGAAAGTCGGGCGCGATGGCCTCGCTGCGCGGCGGCTCGTCCTGGTTGCGATACTCCCGGCTCACGCTGCCGTCCGCATTGACGCGCCGGACCTCCTCGGTCCCGTCACGGTGATAGACGATGCTGGTGCGGCCATCCTTCGAGAACGCCACCGTATTGCCTCGCCCATCGCCTCCGAAATGCGGGGCCCTCTCGAGGCGCTCCTCGCCCTGCCGGTACTCGTCGTACGCCTGCTTTCCGGAACCGACGAGGAAGCTCACGACCGCCGAGGGAACCGCGGCACCGGGGCCGCCGCCCGGGGTCACCACGGCTGCTGCGGCGCCCTCGCCCGCGGCCTGGAATCCCGCGCCCAGGATCCGGCCGCCGGTGTCCTCGGGCCCGTCCATCGCCCAGCCGCGACCCCGCACGCCGGCCGGCCCCCTCTTCGGCCCTTTGCCGCGCCGCAGGGCATCGGCTGCCGAAAGCCCCGCCGCTGGGCGCGGCCGGCGGCCGGCTGCCGCGTGGTCGCCGCCGAGCGCCTTACGGGCCTCCGTCACGGGACCGGCACGGCTGCCCGCGGCGAGCGGCCCTGCGCGGCGCTGTCTCTTGCCGGCACGCAGCAGGCCGGCGGCGCTGCCCGCCTCCTTCGCGGGCCGCCTGCCGGGCCCGATGCGCTTCGCGTCGAACACCCCGCGGCCGATCCGCCTCAGGCGGGCGGGCCCGCCGTCCACGGGCGCCCGCCGCTCGGCCCGGCCCGCACCCGTCCCGCCGGCAGCCTTCGGCCCCGGAAAGACGGCGGCGGCTGCCTGTCTGCCACAGCCCCTGGCCTGAAGACGCAAGGCCACACCGGACACCTTCGGGTCACCCTTGCGCTTCTCGGCTGCGCAGGGCGCCTCCTTTTCCTTCTGCCCGCCCGCCGGCGCGGCATAGGCCACGCCAGCCAGCGCCAGCGAAACCGCCAGAGCTATCGAGGAGATCCGCCATCGCATGGTTCCGACCCTCCGCGTTCCTGTCCCGTCGTCGTCCGTGCGTCGCGCACGCGGTCCAAGCGGTTCAGGCCGGAACCGTCCCGGCGGCCCGGACGAAGCCGTGACCGATGCGACGGGAATGGAACGCGCCCCGGGCGGATCCCGCCGCCGGAGTGCGGCGGCGGGATCCGCCGGCAATGCGCGCGTCAGCGGCGAAAATAGTGCATGCCCGGCCGCGGGAAGTGTTCGCCGCACTCCCGCCTGAGGCCGAAGTGCCGGATCACGGCGAGCGCCTCCCGGGCCTCCCGCTCGTTCGGGAACACGAGGACGGACGCCCGCCCCGAGAGCAGGAACCACTTCCCGCCCCTGCGGGCCACACGCAGGGAAGCCGGATCGAAGGGCGGCTTGCAGACCTCGCCGGGGGCGCTCCCGGCGACCGGGCGCCCGCCCCTGAGGAAATAGGTCATCGAGGCCTTGGGCCGCCCGACGTAGCACACGCGGTCCGGGCGGTGGTGGCGCAGGATACGGAGCGCCCGTTCCGCGCGGCGCCGGTCGTGCATGAACTCGAAGGTGTCGCCGTAGCGTCCCCTGATGACGTACACCGGCAAGTCGCTATCCGACTCGAGCACCCAGCGATCATGCGGCCTGCGCCGGTGGGGGATGGTCGCGACCCGCAGGCTGCCCACGTCGATCGGCGTGCAGTCGAGCCTCGGCGGCGCCGGCCGCACCGTGACGCTCCCGCCGCTCTCCGCCCGGCGCGGACCGGACGGTCCTCGTGCCGACCCACGGCTGGGCGCGGGCACGGCAACCGGCGCCGTCGTGGCGAGGTAGGTGCCCCTTCCCACGTTGCGCACCAGGATGGTGAACCTCCCGCCGTTCGCGGCCGCGTTCCAGACGCGATCCGCCAGGGCATGGTTGAACTCCACGCGCACCCTGCCGCCCCTCATGCGGACGGTGGGCGTGCGCCCATCCGTCGGAACGCGGACCGTGATCCGGCCGCCGCGGCTCTCGCCGGGCCGGTCGACGCCCCGGTCCATCCACACGCACTCGCCGCGCGCCGGCATCCCAGGACGCCTTCCGGCACGCGCCCCAAAGCGGATCTCGCCCGCCTCGAAGCGCAGATCCTGCGCGGGTCCCTGGCAGGCCATCTCCCAGTATCGCGCCGCCGCCGCATCCTCCGCCGGGACGGATGCCAGCCCAAGGGCCGCCGTCGCGAGGGCGGGCGCCATCGCCCGGGCCACCCTTTTCCTGCACAAAGATCCTCTCGCCATGTCTGCGCTCCTCTTCGACGCTTCGCCAGGCAGTTCCCGGCGGCGGCTCGGCTCTCCGGGTCTCCACGCCCGTCACGAGAGCCACCCAACGCGACGCCCGAACAGGGCAGGGCCGGTTCACTCGACCGGCTCGTAGAGCACCCTGTATTGCAGCCGTCCGCTCGGCCCCTTCGTGCTGTCCCCGATACGGTGAAAGATCTTCCGGCCCCGCACCGACTCCCTCAGCCGTAGTGCGTCGCCCGGCTTGCTGCGGAATGCCAATCCCCACACAGGGATCTCCATCCGGGCCACGTCATCCCCTCCTCCGGCGAGGAAGGAATCGCGGTCGACCACCCGGAAGACCGCCTTGGGCCCGACGCCACGGAGGGATGCGTAGGTCCGCGAAACGGCAAACGTGGCGATCGGATTGCCGGCGATCGTCTTCGCCCCGTCCCACACCTCCTTCTGGGTGCACTCCTTCACCTGGTCGAGGGTGAGGCACATGTGCCACATGGTGGGCGACCGGGTGTCGCCGTCATGGATGACCTCCAGGAGCTCGGCCTGCACGACCACCCGCCAGCGCGGCGGATCCCCCTTGCAGGCCTCCCCGGCGGGCGGGGTGCCCTCTGCGGGCATGCCGCGAACCGCATTCCGCGCCCCGCGTCCCCCGAGCCAGACCCGCACGCAGTCCGTCCACGTCACCACCCGCCCGCGCAGCGGCACCCGCATACGCTGGCCCGGCTCGAGCACCTTCCAGCCGAGGCTGGAGACGCGGCGCGGGCGCGGCCCCGCGCTCCCCGGCCCGATCCCGCCCCACACGAAGAGCTCGACCGCGGCCCGCCGGGTGCGGCTGGTGTTCTCCAGAACGACGACGGGCTGCCATTCCTTCCAGCGATCGCGTGCGAGCCGCGGATTCTCCAGCCGCACCTCGCGCACCCGCACCGTGCCGCGCGCGCCCTCGCGCTGCACCCGCATCAGATCCTGCAGCCCCGCACCCGCCGCACGCGTGCGGCCATCCGGCGCACGCGCCACGCCCGGCGCCGCCCACCCCTTCCCGGGCTGCAGCCGGGCCACGGACGGCGCGTTTCGGCGCAGCAGGTCTGGACGCAACGTCCTGGGCGTGGTCGGCACCTTCGCGCCGGAGCCACCCACGGCCGCGCGGCCGCCGAGCGCGGAGCCCAGCCGGCCCGCAGCCCCGGCGGCGCGCCCGCCCGGTTCCCGCGCCCGCTCGCAGACGCGCACCACGGGGGCCCGCTCCTGCGGCGCGAAGTTCCCGGCGCCGCCGTACCGGATCACCAGCCGGACCCGGGGCGGCGGGACGTCGGCAGGCAGCCGCAGCACCAGGGAGCGGTCGTCGCGCCGGACCACCGTGAGCTCGCGCCTGTAGCCGCGCCGGCTTCCCTCCCCGAAGGCATAGACCGACACGGCGCCCAGGTAGCGGCCCACCGCGCGCACCGTGTCGCCGGGCCGCGCGCAGGGGCGCCGGGCCTCCACGCGCTCGATCCGGGGACCGTCGGCGGTGAACGGGACATACCCCTTGCTTCCCGCCATGGCGATCTCAACGCCCCCGAG
>WFOW01000405.1 GCA_015487895.1 Gammaproteobacteria bacterium
CCACCGGCGGCTGGGCGCGCAGGTCGAGCCCGGCCGGCTCGCCCATGACCTGCACGAGCTCCTCGTGGACGATCTTGACCAGCGCCTGGCCGGGGGTGAGGCTGCGCAGCACCTCCTGGCCCACGGCGCGCTCGCGCACCCGCTCGACGAAGGCCTTGACCACGGGCAGCGCGACGTCGGCCTCGAGCAGGGCCATGCGCACCTCGCGCAGGGTCTCGCGGACGTTGTCCTCGGTGATGCGGCCCTGCCCGCGCAGGCGCTGGAGCGTGTCGCCGAGACGGCGGGTGAGGTTCTCGAACATCGGGGATCCCGGGATGGCGGCTTCCGGTGCCGCAGGTCGCGGCGGGGGGGATTATACCCCGCCGGGGCGGTCGCGCGGCCGCCTCGCCCGCCAGCCCTCGGGCCGCCCCTGCCCCGCCAGGCGTGTCCGGCCGCGGGAGGGAAGCGGATCAGAGCTGGAAGACCTGCCCGCCGCGCAGCGGCCGCACCTGCAGCCGCTCGACGCGCTCGCGGCACTGGGCGTAGATCAGCTCCTCCTCGCCCGGCTTGAGGTGCGTGAGGTAGACCCGCGGGCGGTGGTTGAGCTTGCGCAGGTCGGCGGCGAGGAGGCTCGGGCAGTAGTGGCCGGCCTTGCGGCTGAGGGGCTCCTCCTGGTCGGAGAAGGCGGTCTCGACGATGAGCACGTCGAGGCGCTCGTGGCGGTTGAGCGCCTCCCAGAAGGCGTCGTTGCTCGAGGTGTCGCCGCTGAAGGCGAAGGCCCCGGTGGCGCACTCGACCCGGTAGCCGGCCGCCGGCACCGCGTGCGCGACCTCGATCATCTCGATCGCGCGCCCGCCGATCTCGCGCCGCTCGCCGGGGCGCATGGGCTCGAAGCGCACCGCCGGACGCTCCGGCGAGGGCAGCTTGGTGAAGTCCGGCCAGATCACCCAGTTGAACACGTGCTGGCGGATGGCCTCGATGGTCTCGACGCGCGCGTGCACCGTGATGGGCCCGTCGAGGCGGTCGAAGACGGTGTCGACCAGCAACGGCATCCCGGCCACGTGGTCCAGGTGCGAATGCGTGAGGAAGATGTGGCGGATGGAGGCCATCTCGTGCAGGGCGAGATCCCACACCCCGGTGCCGGCGTCGATCAGGATATCGTCGTCGACCAGCAGCGAGGTGGTGCGCAGCCCCGTGCCGATCCCTCCGCTCGCGCCCAGTACCTGCAGCCGCATGAGCCGTTCCCCGTCCATGCCGTGGTGCCCTTGCCGGATGCGAGGATCGTGCCAGCCATGGGCCCGCCGTTCTGCCGGTTGCGTCACACCCTGCACGCCCCCGGTGACGCGGCGCGTCGGCCGCTGACGCCGGGCGTCCCGCACGCATGGCCTTTTGCCCGCGCCCTTGGCACAATGGCAGGCCCTTCAAGGGCTTCGCGGACAGGCAGATGAGCTGGAGCGCATCGGCGGGCCCGGCGGCCGCGGTCCTCTACCTCGTGGCGGCGGCGCTGCTGCTGCGCCGGCTGCGGCGCTGCGCCGAAGGGGCGGCCGCGCCCAAGGCCGGCCCGCTGGCGGTGGGCCTGGTGGCCCTCGCCCTGCACGCCGTCAATCTTTCGGCGCGCCTGGTGGGCCCGGAGGGCCTCAACATGGGCTTCTTCAACGCCCTCTCGGTGGTCTCGTGGACGGCGGCCCTCATCGTGCTCGCCGCTGCCTGGCGCGAGCCGGTGGAGAACCTCGGCATCGCGGTGCTGCCCTTCGCGGCGCTGTCGCTGGCGCTGTAGATCGCCTTCCAGTCCGAGCACCTCATCCTCTCCGGCGCGCCATGGACGCTGGAGGCGCATGTGCTGATCTCCATCGTGGCCTACAGCCTGCTCAGCATCGCCGCGGTCCATGCCCTCGTCCTCGCCTGGGAGGACCACGCCCTCCATGCCCACCACGCCGGCGGGCTGGTGCGGGCGCTGCCGCCGCTGGCGACCATGGAACGGCTGCTGTTCCGGCTCATCGGCGCCGGGTTCGTGCTGCTGACGCTGGCGCTCGCCACGGGCTTCCTCTTCGTCGAGGACCTCTTCGCCCAGCACCTCGTCCACAAGACGGTGCTCTCCATCGCCGCGTGGGCGCTGTTCGGCCTGCTGCTCTTCGGCCGCTGGCGCTTCGGCTGGCGCGGGCGCGTGGCCATCCGCTGGACGCTGGGCGGCTTCGTGTGCCTGGCGCTCGCCTACTTCGGCTCCAAGCTGGTGCTGGAGCTCATCCTCGCGCGCTGATGGGCGAGCCCCCGTCCGCCTTGGAGCCCGCGCCGTGAGCGACGTCCCGCTCGGGCTGCTCTTCGGCCTGCTCGCGGTGCTGATCGTGCTCTCGGCCTTCTTCTCGGGCTCCGAGACGGGGCTCATGACGCTCAACCGATACCGGCTGCGCCACCTCGCGCGCGCCGGCCACCCCGGCGCGCGGCGGGCCGCACGGCTGCTCGAGCGGCCCGACCGCCTGATCGGCGTCATCCTCCTCGGCAACAACTTCGTCAACATCCTCGCCTCCTCCGTGGCGACGGTCATCGCCCTGCGGCTGCTCGGCGAGGCGGGCGTGGCCGTGGCGGCGGGGCTGCTCACGCTCGTGATCCTGATCTTCGCCGAGGTGGCGCCGAAGACGCTGGCGGCGCTGTACCCGGAACGCCTCGCCTTTCCCGCCGCCTTCGTCCTCGCCCCCCTGCTGCGCCTGCTCTACCCGCTGGTGTGGGCGACCAATGGCGTCGCCAACGCGCTGCTGCGCCTGCTGCGCGTCGACGTCGGCCCGGCCGGCGAGCAGCCGCTCACGCGCGAGGAGCTGCGCACGGTGCTGATCGAGGCCGGCGGCATGATCCCGCGCCGCCACCAGGCCATGCTGCTCAGCATCCTCGACCTCGAGCGCCTGTCGGTCGAGGACATCATGGTCCCGCGGGGGGAGATCGCCGGCCTCGACATCGACGAGCCGTGGGAAAGCGTGGTCGAGCGGCTCACGCAGGCCGCGCACACGCGCCTGCCGGTCTACCGCGGCAGCATCGAGCGCATCGTCGGCTTCCTCCACCTGCGCGACGTGGTGCACCTGCTGGCCGCCGGCGAGCTCGACCGCGAGCGGCTGCTGGCGGCCGTGAGCGAGCCCTATTTCGTGCCCGAGGGCACACCGC
>WFOW01000406.1 GCA_015487895.1 Gammaproteobacteria bacterium
CCCGTCACCCGTAACCCGTCGCCCGTGCACGCCCGCGAAGCGGGCGACGCTCAGACTCCGAGATATTCGAGGATGCCCTCGGCGGCGCGGCGGCCCTCCCACACGGCGGTGACGACGAGGTCGGAGCCGCGCACCATGTCGCCCCCGGAGAAGACCTTGGGGTTGGTGGTCTGGTGCAGGGGGCCGTCGGCCTCGTCGGTGCGCACCTTCACGCGCCCGCGCGCGTCGGTCTCGATGCCGAACTCGGCGAACCAGGGCTGGGGGCTGGGGCGGAAGCCGAAGGCGATGATCACGCGGTCGGCGGGGATCTCCTCCTCGGTGCCCGGCACGGGCTCGGGGCGGCGGCGGCCGCGCTCGTCGGGCTCGCCGAGGCGCGTCTGCACCACGCGCACGGCCTCGACGCGGCCCTCGCCGACGATGGCCACCGGCTGGCGGTTCCACAGGAAGCGCACGCCCTCCTCCTTGGCGTTGAGCACCTCGCGGCGCGAGCCCGGCATGTTGGCCTCGTCGCGGCGGTAGACGCAGGTGACGCTGGCGGCGCCCTGGCGGATGGCGGTGCGGTTGCAGTCCATGGCGGTGTCGCCGCCGCCGAGCACGACGACGCGCCGGCCGGCCATGTCGATGAAGGCGTCGGGGTCGCGCGCGAGCCCGAGCAGACGCTCGACGTTGGAGATCAGGTAGGGCAGCGCCTCGTGCACGCCCGGCAGGTCCTCGCCCGGGAAGCCGCCGCGCATGTAGGTGTAGGCGCCCATGCCGAGGAAGACGGCGTCGTAGCCGTCGAGCAGGCGCTGGAAGGGCAGGTCGCGGCCGACCTCGACGCCGAGGACGAACTCCACGCCCATGCCCTCGAGCACCTCGCGGCGGCGGCGCACCACCTCCTTCTCGAGCTTGAAGGGCGGGATGCCGAAGGTGAGCAGCCCGCCGATCTCGGGATAGCGGTCGTAGACCACGGGACGCACGCCGTTGCGCACCAGCACGTCGGCGCAGGCGAGCCCCGCGGGCCCGGCGCCGACCACGGCGACGCGCCGGCCGGTGTCCTTGACGTGCGAGAGGTCGGGGCGCCAGCCCTGGGCGAAGGCGCGGTCGGTGATGTAGCGCTCGACCGCGCCGATGGTGACCGCCCCGAAGCCGTCGTTGAGGGTGCAGGCGCCCTCGCACAGGCGGTCCTGCGGGCAGACGCGGCCGCAGATCTCGGGCAGGGAGTTGGTGCGGTGGCACAGCTCCGCCGCCTCGAGGAGGTTGCCCTCCTCGACCAGCTTGAGCCAGTTCGGGATGTAGTTGTGGACCGGGCACTTCCACTCGCAGTAGGGGTTGCCGCAGGCGAGGCAGCGCCCGGCCTGGATGGCGGCGGCCTCGGGCTCGAAGGGCCCGTAGATCTCGCCCCACTCGCGCACGCGCTCGTCGGCCGGGCGCTTGGGCGGGTCCTGGCGCGGGACCTCCACGAACTGCATGACGTTCTTGGCCGACATGGTGGGGCCCCCGCGCTCAGGCCGCCTGCAGCAGGGTGTCGAGCAGGCCCTGCAGGTCGGCGGCCTTGGGCTTGACGAGCCAGAAGTGCGGCGCGTACTCGCTGAAGCGCTCGAGGATCTCGCGCGCCCAGCGGCTGCCGGTCTCGGCGGCGTGCTCCTCGATGAGGCCGCGGAGATACGCGCGGTGCGCCTCCATGGCCTCGGTGTGCACGCGGTGGATGTCGATCAGCTCGTGGTTGTAGCGGTCGACGAAGGCGTTGTCGAGATCGAGCACGAAGGCGAAGCCGCCCGTCATGCCGGCGCCGAAGTTGAGGCCCGTGGGGCCGAGGACCACGACCACGCCGCCGGTCATGTACTCGCAGCCGTGGTCGCCCACGCCCTCGACCACGGCGATGGCGCCGGAGTTGCGCACGGCGAAGCGCTCGCCGGCGAGCCCCGCGGCGTAGAGGCGCCCGCCGGTGGCCCCGTACAGGCAGGTGTTGCCGATGATGACGTTGCGGCGCGTGTCGAGGCCCGCCTCCGGCGGCGGGTAGATGACGATGCGCCCGCCGGCCATGCCCTTGCCGACGTAGTCGTTGGCGTCGCCCTCGAGATAGAGGTGCAGGCCGCCTGCGTTCCAGACGCCGAAGCTCTGGCCCGCGGTGCCCCTCAGGCGCACCGTGATGGGGGCGTCGTTCATGCCGTCGTTGCCGTGACGGCGGGCGATCTCTCCCGACAGCCGCGCGCCGATGGAGCGGTGGTGGTTGCGGATCTCGTAATGGAACTCGCCGCCGCTCTTGGCCTCGATGGCGGGCAGGGCGTCGCGCACCATGCGCTCGGCGAGCTCGCCCTTGTCGAAGGGCTCGTTGCGCTCGACCTGGCAGAACTGCGGCTGCTCCGGCGCGGCGCCGCCGTCGGCGAGCAGCGGGCGCAGGTCGAGGCGGCGCTGGCGCGCGGTCTCGCCCGGCAGGATCTCCAGCAGGTCGGTGCGGCCGATGAGCTCCTCGAGGCGGCGCACGCCGAGGCGCGCCATCCACTCGCGCGCCTCCTGGGCGACGAAGCGGAAGTAGTTCATGACCGCCTCGACGCTGCCCTTGAAGTGCTTGAGCCGCAGCACCTTCTCCTGGGTGGCCACGCCCGTGGCGCAGTTGTTGAGGTGGCAGATGCGCAGGTACTTGCAGCCCATGGCGATCATGGGCGCGGTGCCGAAGCCGAAGCTCTCGGCGCCGAGGATGGCGGCCCTGACCACGTCGAGGCCGGTCTTGAGGCCGCCGTCGGCCTGCAGGCGCACGCGCCCGCGCAGGTCGTTGGCGCGCAGCGTCTGGTGCGTCTCGGTCAGCCCCAGCTCCCAGGGCGAGCCCGCGTACTTGACCGAGGTGAGGGGGCTCGCCCTGGGAGCTGGGGCTGACCGAGACGCACCAGACGCTGCGCGC
>WFOW01000407.1 GCA_015487895.1 Gammaproteobacteria bacterium
GCCCCATGCCCTTCACGGCCGAGGACGCCCGCTGGATGGCGCGCGAGCCGCAGCGCGCGCGCCATCCAGCGGGCGTCCTCGGCCGTGAAGGGCATGGGGCTCAGCGCTCGCCCTCGTCCGGGAGCAGCGGCATCTGGCGCCGGCGCGCCTCGGGCGGGAGCTCCCGCTGCAGGCGCTCGATCTCCTCGCGGAAGGCGTTGACGTCCTGGAAGCTGCGGTAGACCGAGGCGAAGCGCACGTAGGCCACCTGGTCGAGCCCGCGCAGCTCCTCCATGACCCACTCGCCGATGTCGCGCGAGCTCACCTCGCGCTCGCCGGTCTCGCGCAGCCTGCGCTTGACGCGCTCGACCGCCGCCTCGACCTGCTCGGTCGCCACCGGACGCTTCTCGAGCGCGCGCAGCATGCCGGCGCGGAGCTTGTCCTCGTCGAAGGGCTCGCGCTTGCCGTCGCGCTTGACCACCCGCGGCAGCACCAGCTCCACCCGCTCGTAGGTGGTGAAGCGCTCGCCGCATTCGGTGCACTCGCGGCGCCGGCGCACCTGCGCCCCCTCGCCCGCCGGCCGCGAGTCGATGACGCGCGTGTCCTCGGCACCGCAGAAGGGGCAGCGCATCGTCCGCCGCGCTCAGGCCTCCGCCGCCTCGGCGGCCGCGCGCCGCGCCGTGCGCTCGTAGACCGGGAAGCGCGCGCACAGCGCCGCCACCCGCTCGCGCACGCGCGCGATGCGCGCCTCGTCATCGAGGTCGTCGATGATGTCGCACATCCAGCCGGCGAGCTCGCGGCACTCGGCCTCGCGGAAGCCGCGCGTGGTGACCGCCGGCGTGCCCACCCGGATGCCGCTCGTGACGAAGGGCTTCTGCGGGTCGTTGGGCACGGCGTTCTTGTTGACCGTGATGTTCGCCCGCCCTAGCGCCTCCTCCACCGCCTTGCCCGTGAGCCCGCGGGCGATGAAGCTCACCAGGAAGAGGTGGTTGTCGGTGCCGCCCGAGACCACCTCGTGGCCGCGCGCCATGAAGACCTCGGCCATGGCGCGGGCGTTGGCCACCACCTGGCGCTGGTAGTCGCGGAACTCCGGCTGCATGGCCTCCTTGAGCGCCACCGCCTTGGCCGCGATCACGTGCATGAGCGGCCCGCCCTGGGTGCCCGGGAAGACCAGCGAGTTGAGCCGCTTCTCGATCTCGGGGTTGGCGCGCGCGAGGATCATGCCGCCGCGCGGCCCGCGCAGGGTCTTGTGGGTGGTGGTCGTGACCACGTCGGCCACCGGCACCGGGTTGGGGTAGAGCCCCGCCGCCACCAGGCCCGCCACGTGGGCCATGTCCACCACGAGCCAGGCGCCCACCTCGTCGGCGATGGCGCGGAAGCGCGCCCAGTCCATGACGCGCGAGTAGGCCGAGAAGCCCGCGATGATCATCTTCGGCCGGTGCTCGCGCGCGAGCCGCGCGACCTCCTCGTAGTCCACCTCCCCGGTGGCGGGATCGAGCCCGTACTGCACGGCGTGGAACAGCCGGCCCGAGAAGTTGACCTTCGCCCCGTGCGTCAGGTGCCCGCCGTGCGCCAGGCTCATGCCGAGGATGGTGTCGCCGGGCTCGAGCAGGGCCAGATAGACCGCGGCGTTGGCCTGCGAGCCCGAATGGGGCTGGACGTTGGCGTAGTCCGCGCCGAACAGGGCCTTGGCGCGCTCGATGGCGAGCCGCTCGGCCACGTCCACGTGCTCGCAGCCGCCGTAGTAGCGCCGCCCGGGGTAGCCCTCGGCGTACTTGTTGGTCAGCACCGAGCCCTGCGCCTCCAGCACGCGGGGGCTCGCGTAGTTCTCGGAGGCGATGAGCTCGATGTGCGCCTCCTGGCGGCGCTCCTCGCCCCGGATGGCCTCGGCGAGCTCGTCGTCGAAGCCGGCGATGGTCATGCTCTCGGGGTACATCTCGCCTTCACTCCTGGTCGGTCGGCCCGCCAGCGCCGGGGCACGCGAGCCGGCCGCCCGCCTCGCGCGCCGCCCGCGCCAGGGCGCGGTCGAAGGTGGCGAGCTCGGCGCGCTCGCGCAGCGCCAGCTCCAGGTACGCCGCGTCGTAGGCGCTCAGCCCGTGCCGGCGGGCCAGGGCCCGCACCTCCGCCCACCAGCGCGGGCCGTGCCCGGTGTCGGTCTCGATGGGCAGGGCCGAAAGCTTATCAAGGAACTCGAGCACGTGCCCCTCGGCGAGGCGCCCGCGCCGCTCGCCCACGGCCAGCGCGTTGACGATCTCGGCGTGCCACAGGGCCGGCACCAGGGCCGGACGCGCGGCGAGCCCGCGCAGCACGGCCAGCGCCGCGGCGCGCTCGGCGGCCAGCGGGCGCTCCACGAGCCAGGCGAGCGCCACCGATGGGTCGAGGACGACGGGCGCTAGGCGCGCCCTTCCTCGACCCATTCCCGGACCTCGTCGGCGTCCACGCCGCGGACCCTGGGCATCGCCGCGAGCGCCTCGATGGCGGCGCGCACGGCCTCCTCGCGCGCCTCCCGGTAGGGGACGAGGCGCGCGACCGGCCTGCCGCGGTGGGTGATGGTCACACGCTCGCCGCGGCGCACCGCGCGCAGCAGCTCGGAGAGGTGCGCCTTGGCCTCGTAGGCGCCCACCTCGCGCTCGCCCGCCGGCCCGCCGCCACGCCGTCCGCCCGGAACCGCCATCGCCACCTCCCCGGAGCCCACTGCCCGCAGGGAACTAGTCTATCTGATAGACCGGTTTCCGGCCAGCCGCCAGGCGCTCGAGGCGGGCGCGCATGCGGCGCACGTGGGAGCCGGGCCAGTAGGGCCTGCGGCAGCGCGGGCACCAGCGCACGGGCCAGCCCGCCACCCGCACCTCGGGCGGCACCGCGGCCCGCACCGCCTCCGGCGCGGGCTCCACGGGGGTGTTGCACACCAGGCAGCGGGTGAAGGGGGCGTGGAGCCAGTCGAGGCCGAGGCGCGCGGTGAGCTGGCGCGCGCAGGCCTCGGTGCCGCTGCAGGCGAGCAGGATCACCCGCCCCGGGGCCTCGCGGTGCTCGAGGAGCTTGCGGTCACGGGTGAGCAGCAGCCGCCCCTCGGCCACCGCCCGGCGCAGGATGGCGCGGTCGCTGTGGTGGCCCGGGGCGATCACGGTGTCGTAGCCCGCCGCCCGCAGCCAGCGCCCCAGCCCCGCCAGCATCGCGTCGGCCAGAAAGCGCGGCGGCCCGCCGCTGCGCCCACCGTGCCCCATGCCCGGCGGCCCGGCGTGGCGCGCTAGCGGGTGGCGGTGCCGCCCGCCACCCCCCGGCCCGGCCGGAGCAGCGCGTAGAGATGCTCGGGCGCGAGGTCGGCGCCGTTCGGCCACACGATCGTGCCCAGCTCGGGGTCGACCCGCAGCGCCGCGAAGGCCCGCGGGTCCTCGCGCAAGGGCTCGAACACCGGCCCCCACAGCTCCGCGGACAGGTCCACCTCCCCGGCCGTCCCGTCGTCGAACACGATCAGGACCCGGTGACCGCCACGGTGCTCCGCCTTCACGACCCTCGGCGTCATCCCGCCCTCACTCGAGCGGTAGCAGATGGCCCGCATGGTACATGGCGATGACCACCCCGAGGAAGCGGCTGATCACGGGCATCCCTGCGTCTTCTCCTTTGCTGCTGCTCACGGTCCGGCGGCCGCTTCCCCGCCGAGCAGGGCCTCGACCACCGCGCACCAGGCGGCGGCGAGGTTGGGCCGGCTGTAGCCGCCCCCGCCCATCGCCACCAGCCGGCCCCCGCAGTGGCGCTCGGCCAGCGCCTTCAGCCGGCGCGCGGCGTGGGCGTGGGCCGCCGGGCTGAAGGCGAGATGCGTGATGGGGTCGCCCGCGAGGCTGTCGGCGCCGCACTGGAGCAGCACGAACTCGGGCCGGGCCGCGTCCACGAACGCCTCGACCCGCTCCCACGCCGCCCGGAAGGCCTCGTCGCCGGCGTAGGGCGGCAGCGGCAGGTTGAGCTTGGTCCCCTCGGCCGCGCCGCGCCCCGTCTCGTCCGCGTGCCCCGTGCCGGGATAGAGATAGCGGCCGTCCTCGTGGACGTCGGCCACGAACACCCCGGGATCGTCCTCGAAGGCGTAGTGGACGCCGTCGCCGTGGTGGGCGTCGATGTCCACGTAGGCGATGCGGCGCAGGCCGAGCTCGCCGCGCAGCGTCTCGATCGCCACGCCGCAGTCGTTGAACACGCAGAAGCCGGCCGCGGCGTCGCGGCGCGCGTGGTGCAGGCCCGCGATGGGCACGAAGCCGTGCGCGAGCTCGCCGCAGGCCACGCGGCGGACGGCGTCCAGCGTCGAGCCGACCACGGTCGCCGCCGCCTCGTAGACGCCGGGGAAGGCGGGCGTGTCGCCGTAGTCGAGGTAGCCCTCGCCCGTGCGCGACTGGCGCACCACCCGCTCGACGTGCTCCGGCGTGTGGAAGCGCTCGATCTCGGCCCGCGTCGCCTGCACGGGCGCCATCACGCGCACGCGCCCGTCCAGGCCGCGTCGCACCATCTCGCGCCAGAAGGCCTCCAGCCGGTCCGGCCCGAAGGGGTGGCCGTGGCCGAAGCCGTAGCGCCCGAGCGCCTCGCCGTGCCACACGCCCACCGCGCCGCCCTCGCCGCCGCCCATACCCGAACTTTAGCAGGCGGGAGCAGAGGCGGGAGGCGGGGATCGGGAGGCGAGGGATGGTGCCTTGGCCGGGCTACAGGCTACAGGTTGCAGGTTACAGGCTGCGGACTACAGGTTGCGGTTCACGGTCCACACCGTAACCCGTCGCCCGTAACCCGTCCACGCCACGAATGTGGGAGGCGAGAGACGGGGATCGGGAGGCGAGGGTCGGTGCGCGCTCCGCGCGCGGCCGTTTGTCGGGGCTGGAAGCCCCTCCCACAATCGAGAGTGGCGGGAGGCGGGGATCGGGAGGCGAGGGTCGGTGCACCCTTCGGGTGCAACCGAGTGGTCTTTCCCGTCTCCCGTCACCCGTCTCCCGTGCACTATACAAGCGGCTTCCAGCCGCGACTGCAAAGCCAGGCTACAGGTTACAGGTTGCAGGTTACAGTTTGCGGTCTACGGGAGCCACGGTGTCCCCTCACGGTCTCCTGTCTCCTGTCTCCCGTCTCCCGTCTCCCGTCACCCGTCTCCCGTCACCCGCCTCCCCTGCACTCCACTACCGGGGCCGGCCGCGGACCCCGGCCTGCCTCAATGCTTGCCGGGGTCCACCGCCACCCCGCGCCGCTCGTGTGTGATGC